>NZ_JACJOD010000035.1 GCF_014695385.1 Trichocoleus sp. FACHB-46
CGCTTCAGCTGCACCTTACGCCAACGAGTGTCCCGCTTAGTGAGGAAGACGTTATCGTTTTCCAAGAAGTTAGAGAACCATATTGGTGCAGTTTGGTACTTCGTTCATCACTACAATGCGTCCTTACCTATTTAGGACTACCATTGTCAGATTGGTGGGATAACCTTTATTTGAAGCGATTGCTAAGGGGGCAGAGAGAGCCGATGCCTTCTAGTTTGTTGCAAAGGGTTACTGACCGATCGCGTGCTACTCGAAATCGCTGGAACTTTGATTCTGTGGTTGACTGATAAGTTTTACTTAATTTGTGAGCGCTGCTATGACAACCTTCGCCAACCTTGCGTCCGGTTTAGAAAAGCCTCGACTTGCACCTTTGCCTGCTCGATCTCCTGACGCGACTGTGAGGAGCCGGAGTTGAAGATAGCACCATTGAACATGGTGACCCTAAGAGAGTAGCTAGGAGACCCTTCACTCCATTCCTGAGGGCGAATGTGAATGCTCTCAATTGATGACAGCGGCAGCACTTGCGTCCGTTGAGGCACGATAGGCGCACGTTCTGAGTAAGTGAAAGTTGAGCGTAGCACATTAAAGGTCATCTGAGAACTCAACCCAGCCAATGCGGCAAAAAGGAATAACCCGCTCACTGCGATCGGTGCGATCGCACCGGCTGAGACAAGGGCAAAAAGCAGGAAAACTGGGTTCCAATAGTCATGCCATTGCACGCGCCACAACAGTTCGTAGGGTGCGAGCAGAGGAATCAGATTCAGCAGGGCCAAGCAAATCCGCTTCCATACAGGCATGGCGGAGATGATATCAACGCGCTCTGCGTGATCTGAAACTTGGATGATCACGTTCTATCCATTGCTCCCACATCTCGGTTTATCCACTCTACTCACGCTTAAGCGCTCAAAGGAACTAGTTCGCCAGTGGTTGTGAGCCCTAGCTTCATCGGTTGTTGTGGTCGAATGGGTTGACCTGTGATCGCACAATGTTCCTCTCGTTGAGCGATCGCGTCAAAGGTTACTCGAATATCTGACTGAGACAAAAGCGGAGTTTGGGAAGACGATCGTTTCTCCAAAGGCATTAACCGTTGCTCCACGAATTGCCAAAGCACCTCTCGAATCAGAGTTTGATACCCCTGCTCCCCAGAAAGCTCTCGCAATCGCTCTTTAAGTTCAGCTTCCAGTCGGATACTTGTCACTTGCATTTCCGAAGTGGAACTTGGTCTGCGTGTATCCATACCGAACTACCTAGCGAAATAATAAAGTGGACAAGATAATACTACAAATGTAGTATGTAGCTATCCAGATTTGTAATACAAGTAATACACCCTTCTATGATACGTATCCTACTCGCCACCTTATCCAGTGCCCTTGTTCTTCCCCATCAAATTTGGGGTAGCACATCGGTGCTGTTTGGGTGTGAGGAGACGTATCGATTTAGTGGTGGTCAATCCGCCAACAAAGGCATTGATGGGACAGTCGCCGGACAACTCAATCCGGATCAACTGACTAGCAGCGGGAGGTGCAGGTTTAGCCTGACACCGACATAGGGAAACAGCGCATCAGCTTCCTTGTACTTACCCCCGCTCCTGGTCATCAGAAGTGGGGGTTGTTTTTTGAGGAGTGAATTTTATGCAAGCCACAGAGCAGAGTCAGAAGATTCCAATACTACACAACCAGGTCGTAGTCTTCTCTAAGAACTACCATCCCCTTGGCACGCATCAACATCAAACGAGCGATCGTGCTTCTAGTGACGGGACAGGCAGAATCACTAGAGTTCAGCAGCTTCCAGACCTGGGAAGTGCGCTCTCCTAGCGTTGTACTACAAGTACCTGAGCACATCCGCTTGACGAGTGGCAATCCAGAGCGGCAGTGGAAGCTACCACCTGTCAATCGTCGCGAGGTTTTCCGCCGCGATCACCATGCCTGCCAATACTGCGGCAGCGCCAAGCGTCTCACCCTCGATCACGTCATTCCTCGTTCTAAAGGTGGTACTCACACCTGGGACAACGTAGTGGCTGCATGCGAGAAGTGCAACTCTGCCAAGGGCGATCGCCTGTTGCACGAAACCGGAATGGTACTCAGAAGCAAACCCAAAGCACCCATCCACCCTGCCATTGCATTTGCAGAACAGTTCTGGAAAGAGCAGCCCACCGACACCTGACCTTAGACTCAGCAAGAAGGAGGCAAGACCGATGTTGAAGTTGAACTACACCGAAGACGGACTCTACATGGAGCGGGTGATGACCTCTCCTGAGTTGGCAATTGCTCAGCGAGTTGTTCTTGCCATGCGCTTAGGGCAATCCCTCCAAGTCGAGCCTGGTCATGCCTCCTTTCTATTGCCTGCTGATGTCCCTGACCTAAAACATCTAGAGACGACGTTGGGGCAGGAATGCAGAGGAAGAGTGACTGTCATTTCAGTCGATGACGAGTTTGTAGAGGTCAGTCTGAGTGGAAGCTGGATTGCTGAGAGTAAGGAAGCTCACGAAGGAATGTTCCTCACCGTGCTCAGCGATCGGGCCGAGTTCTTCCTCTACAAGCTGTGGCAGATGAGTGAAGTACATGTTTCTTCCTTAGCGTAGAAACTACAACTCAGTCTGAGAGGGCAGTCTAGCCATCCTTTCCACTATTGCCCTCTCACCTCTCAAAAGAAATTTGTAGTATCCCCTTGACACTCTGTAGTACGTTATATTACAACTGTAGTATCAGCACTACAGCCCCTCACAAAGGCTCTGTAGTCAACCTTCTGAACCTTGATAACTTCATATAAATGCCACCTTTGAGGGTGTAGCTTAGCCCGGTTGAAAGCACCAGTCTGTCGAACTGGATATCGTGGGTTCAAATCCCATCACCCTCGCCTTATAGCCTTGTGGACGAACAGATAAGTCGTTCTGGTTCTCAGCCAGAAAGAAGCGGGTGCAGCTCCCGTCAAGGCTTCCAATGAGGATGTAGCTCAAATGGATAGAGCACTTGTTTCCGATGCAAGCGGTTACGGGTTCAACTCCTGTCATCCTCGCTCGTGGGGATGGATTGGCATCACCTGCTCCGAAACCAACAAACGGACGGTTGCAGGACTGGGGTTCGATTCCCCGCATCTCCACCAAATCTCCAGGTCGCCAAGTGGAAAGGCGTTGGTCTGCAAAACCAACTAGCGAGAGTTCGATTCTCTCCCTGGAGTCCACCTATTGCAGTGTCACCTAACGGTAAGGTACTCAGCTCATAACTGAGGATATGCGGGTTTAACTCCCGCCGCTGCGACCAACAATGCACAGATGGTGTAACGGCAACATCTCGGTCTCCAAAACCGTTGTTCTAGGTTCGAATCCTAGTCTGTGCGTTGTCGTGCCCAAATCGGAAAAGCTTACATACTCGCCAAATGGTAAGGCAACTGTCTCTAAAACAGTCTATGCAGGTTCAATTCCTGTGTGTGAATCAACAGCTTTTTCAACTTGCACGGCATCAATGGTGCAGAAGCGAAGTGGTCGAGCGGCACGTCTTTCAAGCGTGTGACTAGCGGGTTCAAGTCCCGTCTGCACTGCCACATGGGTAGGTATGCAAATGGCTGAAGCAGACTGACTGTAAATCAGTTGTCCTTGACCACTGGGGGTTCAAATCCCTCTCTACCCACCTGTCAACTTATGGAGAGTAAACCGATCAGGCGATCGGCGCTGTTTGCTAAACAGATGGATGAACAATTGTGGTTCGACTCCACTGCTCTCCGCCTCATAAGAACGTGGTGTAACTGGATAACACATCGGTCTACGAAACCGTTCGCGTAGCGCGGCGTAGCCGTAGAGTGAGAGTTCGATTCTCTCCGTTCTTGCCACTCATGGAGGATACCGCTAAATGGTTGGCAACTGGTCTTGAAAACCAGGGTAGTCCTTGGGCTAGGGGTTCGATTCCTCTATCCTCCGCCTCAATGGGAAGTTGGTGAAGCTGGTGCTCACGTGCCGCTGAAGACGGCGAGAAGGCAGTTCGATCCTGCCACTTCCCACTCGTTGCCCTATAGCTCAATGGCTGAGCGGCCCGCTGTTAACGGGAAGGTTGTAGGTTCGACTCCTACTGGGGCAGCCATTCATTGCAGGATGGACGATTGGCAAGTCGCTCTGACTCTGAATCAGAGAGAGGTTGGTTCGACCCCAACTCCTGCATCCACTTCTTTGCCCTGTGGTGTAACTGGCAACATCTCGCTCTTTGAAAGCGAAGTTTCTAGGTTCAAATCCTAGCGGGGCAGTTGGGAGGTAAACAGTCGCCTGGGTCAATCCTCTGTATCCCTCCCATTCCTTACTCCTGTGGCCCAATCGGTAGAGGCGGCTGTCTCAAAACCAGTCAATGTGTGAGTTCGACTCTCACCAGGAGTACCACTTGCTGCTGTAGCCCAACGGGAAGAGGTGCTGGTCTTAGAAACCAGAGGTTTTGGGTTCAACTCCCACCAGCAGTACCAACATCGGGATGTAATTCAGTGGTCAGAAGCCTTGGTTTGGGACCAAGGAGTCGTGGGTTCAAATCCTACCATCCCGACCATTTGCTCCCGTGACGGAACTGGCAGACGTGCTAGGTCGAGAGCCTAGATTGTGCAGGTTCAAATCCTGTCGGGAGTACCAAGCACCGAAGGCGGAAGTGATCGACGCACCCACCCGATAAGTGGGTTATTAGCAAGTTTGAGTCTTGCTCGGTGTACCAATTTCAAGCCAACTTGGGTCGTTGGCAGAGCGGATATGCAGCCGCCTTTTAAGCGGAGAGATCCAGGTTCAACTCCTGGGCGACCCACCAAATGTTCGGGTTGTTAGCTCAGTTGGTAGAGCAGCCGCCTCTTAAGCGGAAGCGCATAGGTTCAAGCCCTATACAACCCACCAATTCAATTCAGAAGGCAAAATTAAAAATTCAAAAAGGAGCCTTCATTTTGAACTTTGAATTCTAAATTTTGAATTGTTCAAGCCTCTGTAATGCAATCGGTAGACATCGCTTGCTTAAACCAAGTGTGTTGCAGGTTCGACTCCTGTCAGAGGCATGCGGGGATGGAGCAACGGCGGCTCGAAAGGCTCATAACCTTTACATCAGTGGGTTCAACTCCCACCCCCGTCACCGATGCTAGTGTGGCTCAACGGCAGAGCAACTGTCTTGTAAACAGTAGGTTACAGGTTCAAATCCTGTCACTAGCTCCAGAATGCGAATGTGGTGCAGCGGCAAGCATCCCTGGCTTCCAACCAGGAGACACGAGTTTCTCCGAAGGAGACGCTTCGCGAACGAGTCTCGTCTTTCGCTCCAATCTTGAATCTTGCGAATGTGGTGTAAGGGCTAACACCGGAGTATGCCAATCTCCAGATGCGAGTTCGACTCTCGCCGTTCGCTCTCATAGTCCTGTAGCTCAACGGTGGAGCATCTGTCTTACAAACAGAGGGCTGTAGGTTCAAATCCTATCAGGACTACCAACAATGGGAGTGTCGCCTAATGGATAAGGCAACTGTCTTCTAAACAGTTTCATGCAGGTTCGACTCCTGCCATTCCTGCCATAGGGGTCTGTAGCTTAACTGGAAAAGCATCTGCCTTGCAAGCAGAAAGATGTCGGTTCAACTCCGACCAGAATCCACCAAATGGGACCATAGCTCAACTGGCTAGAGCATCCGCCTTGCAAGCGGAAGGTTAGGGGTTCGACTCCCCTTGGCTCCACTGTGACTGAACCCGAAGTGGTGGAGGGGCTGGTTTGTGACACCAGTGTTAGCGAGTTCAACTCTCGTCAGTCACCCCACATTAAAGCGGCGATCGCCCTATACTCTTACCTATCCACATCTAGACCGAAGTAGCTTATTTCATCCAGCTCTTTCGGGTGACTTGACTTGTATGTCTTGTATGTTCCGTGCTACCGGATTTGACTTTGCAGTAGACGAGTTTTTGCAGCAAAGTACCTTGATTCCTGACAGCGTTTGGCATAGAGGTGAGCACAGGTTAGCCAAACGGGTTCACGAGGGGTCTGGGTTTTCGATGGTTGCGAGTCAAGCTGACATGAGTAACCCACCACAGCAAGTAGAGGATGCGATCGCTTTTCTCAAGGCTAACCAAGTCGAGCTAGAGCGGCTACAGAAATTTTCAGGTGTTGAGAGGATATGCTTGGACTTTGGGATAGAAGATCGAGATGTGGCAGTTCAGTGTGACTACTTCCCGCCTGAGTTGCTACGACTGGCGGGCAATTTGAACATTGGTATCGAGGTGACGCGCTATCTCCAGGCTGATGAGTAATCGACACCAGCCAAACTAGATGTTTTACCGGATTGCGGGTCGCCTTTGTACGTTAGCCAGCCAGCTTTATCAGTAACCACTGACTCAACCTATGAAGTACGAAGCTATCTATGCAGTTATTTGAAGAGTCAAGTTTGAACGAAGTCAAGAATAAGGCTTTTCTCACTTATGTAGAGTGGGGGCCGAAGTTGCTAACTTCAAGAGAGCAGCGTTTATCCGAGGAATTTCCAGAGGTTGCTGCGGATGTTAGGGCCACTTGGATTGAAGAGTTTAAGAGTGTAAACAGTGAAATCTGGAAAGTAGCAGAAGAGGGTGGTCCGAAGAGTTATACGTATGAGACTTTTGCAAAGCGTATGAGTACTTCCTTTCCATTTATGAATCAAGTAGCTCTGGAAAGGGCATGGTTTCTCGTAGGCTATTTCGCTTGGCGTGAAGGCTATCGATGAGTAAGCCTAACCTAACAAGCCGCTCAACTGCACATACAATGAGCAAACCCATAGCAATCGAGGGGTACACAATTACTCAACGATAGAATGAGGGTTTCAGGCTTCAAAAACACTCAGGATTACGTTTGTAGTATGAGTGTTTTCAGATTCTTTAGGCCAGAATACTATACTTGCATGTCCTCCAATGTTTGTCCGGTACCTAAGGCATCGGCATATTAAATCACTAGTCATCATTCCATGAATTATTTTATCTGTTGGGCACTTGGGTTTGGTACCTTATGGGTCGGTCTGAAGCTATTTGACGATGAGGTGATTCTGATTGTCTCTATTTTTGTCGGTTTAGGTTTCATCCTGGCTGGGTTGATTGCGGCTCCGCCGCCGCTGCAAATTCCGATTGAAATCGCATCAGTTATCGCTTTGTTCAATGTTTGCATGCAGTGTATTCAACGGGGCGATCGCTCTTAAAGCGCTCTCTACAACCTATAGCTCGAGAGCGCTTCATTATGTCTAGGGAGGGTCTGCGAATCCTCTACTCCCGCTTCAACCAAACAAATGAACCCTTAGTTGACACCTTTCTCCTCTAGGTCAGTGGCGATCGCCTCAATCTCCATCTCTAGTTGTTCTGGGGAGGGGAGGTTGTTTCGGAGGGGTTCGGGAAGGGTTTCGCTGAGTTGAAAGGTTGACACACCGATCGGCTTACCCATTTCTTGAAGCGCATACTCCACAGTTGTTTTGCTCTTGCTGCGGCACAGAATGATGCCAATCGTCCGGTTGTCGTTAGGAGCACGAAGGAGGTTATCGACTGCTGCAACATAGAAATTCATTTTGCCGCTGAATTCGGGTTGAAACTCACCCATCTTGAGGTCGATCACCACGTAGCAGTGGAGTTTAACGTGGTAGAAGAGGAGATCAAGTTTGTATTCCTTATCATCCACCTCGATCGGATATTGGTTACCGAGAAAAGCAAAGCCTAATCCGAGCTCTAGTAGGAAGTCGCGAATATGTAAAACGAGTGCATTTTCTAGCTCTCGCTCTTGAGCATCCTTACCCAAGGTGAGGAAGTCTAGATGATAGGGGTCTTTGAGTAAGCTCTGAACTAAATCAGATTCCTCTTTGGGAAGCACTCTTTGAAAGTTAGTAATTGCGCTACCGATTCTTGCTTTCAACCCTGTTTCGATTTGCAGGACTAAAACATCCCGGCTCCAACCATTTTCGATCGCTTGTTGGGCATACCAGAGCCTTTCGTCAGCGTCTTTGAGTTTTTCGAGTAAGGCAATGTTGTGACGCCAAGGCAATTGTGCAACGCAGCGTTGCACAACTTCTTCATCTGGATAGGCTTTCGCAAAGGTTCGCATGTATTTGAGATTACGAGAGGAAAAGCCTTTCATCTCTGGGAATGCCTTGGCCAAATCTCTACTCAGTTGGTCAATGACTTTAGTGCCCCAGCCTTCTTCACGTTGTCGTGCCAGGATAGACTGACCGATTTGCCAGTAGAGCAGAATCAGCTCACGGTTGATAGCGATTGAGGCTCGAAGTTGAGCCGATCGAATCTGATGTTTGAGGTCAGTGAGAAATCGATCGTAATTGAAGGGTACAGGGGAGGACAGGGAGTCAGTCACGATCAAGCTTCACAGATTAGTTTTACAGGGCTTTGTGAAAGAAGTAGGCAGTTCAGTTCCGATTGGCTTGCCTAGTTTGTAGTGTGTCTAAAGTCTCTTTTGGAGCCTGTTGGTATTGTTCCAATAACTGAGCGATCGCCGCTTCTACTAACACTTCCTTATAAGGCGCATTCTCTTTGCCTAACTCCAGTTGCAACTTGAGGTGAAAGGTGTCTAGTTCCTTGAGTAATGTCTCATCAAGTTGAAAAGTCGCTTTTTTCAACTTCTTAGGTTGTTGACTTTTTGACTTGTTAACTTGTTGGCTTCCTGACTTGTTTTTTGGTAGAAATATTGGCTGAGTATTGGAGCGCTTTGTCCGGTCGTCAGCAGCTGGGTTGACTGAGCTCGTTGGCTCTGTCAGGTGGCTATCGTCTGCAGCTTGCTGACTTTCTTGCTGGTTGACTTGTTGACTTGTTGACTGGTCATCTGGTTTGACTTCTACAGAGTCGAAGTATTCATCCGCTTTGCTGCGAGGAAGATTGATGCGATCGCTGGTTCTTGGACGTTGTCTAGGCATGGTTAGGACTCCGATTGAATCGCTTGGATGACGCTTCGATAGGGCTGCACAAGTCGCCACTCTCCGGCGTATTGATGAATGGGTTCTCCAGCTAGGTTAGATTCTGCAAACTTCACAGACTTCGGAACTGGGTCAAAAATCTTGATTGCTTCCAGTTGATTTTTGAGAGTGCTGAGTACGTCCTGGGTCATGACTGTGTTCTTCTCGGCCATTGTTGGCAGAACACCCAAAATCTGTAGATTCGGATTGAGCCGTTTTTTGACGCTTTGAATCGTATCTAGGAGTGCTTCGAGTCCTTTAAGAGCAAAAAACTGGCATTGAACTGGAATTAACAAGCGATCGGCCGCCGCTAAGGCATTCACTGTCAGGAGTCCTAAGCTAGGGGGACAGTCGATCAAGATGTGTTGGTAATGAGATTGAGCTGGCTCTAAACGTTCTTTGAGGATGTAAAAGTTCCCCACTTTACTGAGCAGCTCGGTTTCTCCTTTGGCAAGGGAGATGTCAGCAGGGAGTAAATCGAGGCCAGATTTAGTTTTGATAACTGCATCTAAAGCTTCAGCTTGCTCGGTAATAACTTCGTAAGCCGTGAGTTGATCATCAGTTACGTTGACCCCTAGCCCAGTTGTGAGGTTGCCTTGAGGGTCAAGGTCGATGGCGAGGCAGGAGCCTTGCTGAGCTCGAAGACCTCCAAGGGCAAGAGTTGAGGTGGTTTTAGCGACTCCACCTTTTTGGTTGGCGATCGCAATAATCATAGAGAGCATCAATGTGGTTGATTACTAGCTTGTCAGCAAGTTAACCAGTTGACAAGTAAACTTCTTAGCCTTTCAACAAGTTAGCTATTTAACTTGTTGACTTCCTATATTCCTGTCAACCTAACTTGATTAGAAGTCAACTTTTTAAGATTGTTTGAGACCGCAGTACTCACTCATTTCTTTGAAGGCAGCATCGAAGTTACTATTGGGTACAGGTTGCTTGAGGCTCTCGTTAAGCGGTTGCATAGCACTTACCAAACTTTGGCGATCTATAGCTGTCGCCACAAGAGTTAGGACGCGGCTTCCTTGAGGACTGTCTCCATTGCTTCACGCAAACTAGTGCGCTGCGTCGTTGTTTGCGAATGCGACCCTTTAACCATGCCCAACACTTTTCGATACGATTCAGGTCTGGTGAATAGGGTGGTAAGTAGACGACTTGAACCCCTTTTGCTTGGATGAGTTGGACAATTCGTCCGCCATGATGGAAGGTGGCATTATCCAAAATCACCCATTCTCCAGGTCGCAGTATTGGGATGAGACAGCTTTCTAACCAAGTT
>NZ_JACJOD010000036.1 GCF_014695385.1 Trichocoleus sp. FACHB-46
ATTCGTTGCCGTAAATCAACAGACAATGGGGCAGGCATGAGTGGTCATCGTCTCATCTTGCAAGACTCACTTAGACTATCAAACTGTGGCTTACTCAAGCAATAACTGCTGTATGTTTGAAGCTATATCTGACATAAAAAGACATCAAAATTTTTGGCAAGGTGTTGATTTGAGCGACCGCTGTTCGACTGACCTATAAAGGAACACGATAACAAAGAACAATTGTACTAAATAATTAAAGTTTTAAGAGGTGTCGATTTGAGCGATCGCCGTTCGACTGGCTTACAAAGGAGGCAAAGCTCGATCGTACTCAATGAAAATTTTTTGGTGAAGTGTCGATTTGAGCGATCGCGGTTCGACTTAACAACAAAGGAGGCAACCAAATGAAATACATGCTGCTGATCTACATGGATGAAAACGCCCTGAGCGAAACCGAGCGGGAGCATTGCTATGCGAAATCTGCTCAACTCGCCCAAGAACTTAACGCCAAGGGACAATATCTGTCAACCGCTCCACTTCACCCTGTCGCCACGGCAACCAGCATCCAAGTGCGTGACGGCAAATCACTGATAACGGATGGACCGTTTGCCGAAACCCGCGAACAATTGGGTGGTTTTTTCCTCATTGATGCTCAGGATCTCGATGAGGCGATCGCGATCGCGGCTCAGATTCCAGGAGCACGAGTCGGAACTGTTGAAATTCGTCCGGTGCTTGAAGTCGCAGGTTTGCCGAAGCAGCAGTGACCATACTCTCATTGCGAGGCTGCTTTACCTGTGAGTAGCCAACCAAATAGCCATCCCAAAGGAGACACCAATTCGGAGGCTCTATGCCAAGTGACATCACCGAAATGACCAATGAAACGCTAATCAGAGAACTGTTAGAAAAATGGGCAGACGCAACCCGTTTGGGAAACCATGACGAAGTTCTAATTTCCCATGCATCCGATGTCACGATCTTCGATGTGTTGCCGCCGCTGAAGTATGAGGGAGCCGATGCCTATCGCCAAAGCTGGGACGAGTGGCAACCCACCACTGAAAGTCCAGGTCTATTTGAGATTCACGATCTCAAAATCACGACAGGTCAGGACGTAGCCTTTGCGCACTGCTTTATCCAGTGCGGTAGCATTCAACCCAATGGCATGACATTCGAGGACTGGGTCCGGGCAACGTTCTGCCTCTGCAAACTGGAGGGCAGATGGTTGGTCACGCATCAGCATATTTCAATGCCAATCGGCAATCAATCAGGAAGCAGTTAATCATACCCCGTAACCCTAACGAACTCATTTTATCGTTAGTCCAAATCTCAACAACTAAACTTTCTAACCTCAAACCCAGGAGATACGGCAATGCGATTCATGCTGCTCATGATTCCCCAAGGCTACGAAAACGCAGATCCAGGAGCGATGCCTGATGCTAAGGCGGTTGAAGCCATGATGAAATACAACGAAGCCCTGCAACAAGCTGGTGTACTCATTACCCTTGAAGGGCTTCACCCACCCTCAATGGGGGCGCGAGTCACATTCAGTGAAGGAAATCCTCAAGTGACGGAAGGAGTTTCCCCGGATGTAAAAGAGGTGCTGGGTGGTTACTGGATGATTCAAGTGAACTCGAAAGAGGAAGCGATCGCCTGGGCTGCTCGCTGTCCTGCCTCAGCCAACGAGACGATCGAAATCCGTCAGGTGCAGGAATTTGAAGATTTCCCTGAGGATGTTCAAGAAGCCACTGCTGAGTTCACAGAGTCATTTTCTAATACCACAACAGCAATAGAACAGACCCATACAGCCGAAGCTCAGATTCGCCAACTGATTGTCGAGCAACAGCATGCGATTTGCTCCAAAGACGTGGATCAAATCATGTCCTGCTATGCCGATGAGATCATTCTCTTTGATGTGAAACCGCCATTCCAGACCCAAGGCAAAGAAGCGGTTCGTCAGTTGTGGGAAGACAGTTTGCCTTATTTTCTAGATTCTTTCGAGATGGAAACCCGCGACCTCACCGTTACTGTGAATGACAACTTAGCAACTGCTCACTGGTTGTTTCGCTTTAAAGGGGAACAGGACCATCCCGCCACGCAAATGTGGATGCGCGCCACTGCCGTGTATCAGAAGCATCAGGGCAACTGGCAGATTTTACACGAACATATTTCGGTGCCATTTGATCCAACCACGGCTTAGGCAAGTCTCACCCTCAATCCATAAAAAATCCATTGGCTGTGACCAGGAAGTACCTATGAAAATCAATCCGTATCTCATGTTCAACGGCAACTGTGAGGCAGCATTTAAGTTCTATGAGCAATGTCTTGGTGGCAAAATCACCATGATGATGACCCACAAGGAAGCACCTTCGGCAGAAAATGTTTCACCGGAGTGGCATGACAAAATTATGCACGCTTGCCTTGATCTAGGAGATCGCCTGTTGATGGGATCTGACAGTCCACCTGAATATTTTGAACCTCCTCAAGGCTTCTATGTGCAGATGAGCGTTGCCGAACCAGCCGAAGCCGAACGGATTTTTCACACTCTGGCAGAAAACGGCAAAATCAAGATGCCGATCGCTCAAACCTTCTGGTCTGTTCGCTTTGGCATGGTAATTGATCAGTTCGGGACACCGTGGATGGTCAACTGTGAGCAAGTAGCTTGAGTCTTGAATCATCCTTCAACGGATACAACTACAACAAATTACACCCGAAAAAACCATGAGTACTCAAATCTTCGTCAATCTACCTGTTAAAAATCTCCAGCAATCGATCGAGTTTTTCACTCAGCTCGGCTTCCAGTTCAATCCCCAATTTACCGATGAAACGGCTACCTGCATGATTGTCTCCGAGACTATCTTCGTGATGCTCTTGACTCATGAAAAGTTCAAGACGTTTACACCAAACGCGATTTGTGATGCGACAAAAAGTACCGAAGTGTTGACGTGCTTATCTACAGAGAGCCGAGAGAAAGTTGACAAGATGGTTCGCAAAGCGATCGCCGCAGGTGGCACAACCTACAACGAACCTCAAGACCACGGGTTTATGTATGCACATGGATTTCAAGATTTAGATGGTCACATTTGGGAACTGGTGTACATGGAGCCCAGCGCAGTTGGTTAGGCTGAATTTGCTCAGGAATAGAAGTGTGAACCAACCCGAATGCGATCGCTATCCTCATTCGACCAGCGATGATGGGTGACAACAAATGACAAAGTACAAAGACGCGATCGATTTTAAGAGCGACGATTACCGAGTCTTGACTTCCCATATGTTGGGAAATGACGGGCAGCGGTATCACTTCATGACCGCTCATTATCGGCGAAAGCAATAAGACGTAACGTTCCGCTGATGAAACCAAATCCTGCACAAGGCTAAGCCAAAGTATGACATCCAGCATGGTTCGGAATAGTTGCTTATAGCTAAGGATGCGATCTACTTCAGCAGATATCTCTTCGAGATCGCTCATCATCCCCAAGAGCCAGGGCATCGCAAGTAATACCATTGTCGAAAAAAGTAGTCATGCGATGCCTAATGATTTGCTACTTAGGTGTCGCGTGGATCTTTCGTTTCCTGACTCTTGACAACTCGCGATTGCGCTTTCCCGCAAGGGAGATTTACAGGTAATCTCCTTTTGGTTCCGTTAATGGTTGCCTATTGTAGAAGATATACGTCGGGGTAACTACGCTATGCCTCACTTATCCAAGCGTCGCCAGCAGCAAGCACTGATCGCTAGTTTGATCCTCACGCTATCGATTGGCATCGCGCCTATGGCGCTGGCAAAATACCGTCCGCCAAAGCGTCCTTCGGCACCCGGAGGGACAGGAGCCAATACGATTCGGGCATACCGTCCGCCCAAGAATCCTTCGGCACCTAGAGAGACAGGAACCAATACAACTCGGGGGGATAATTGCGATCGCAAGGCGGAAGGTAAATTAACCCCCCTAGTACCGTTTAGCCATATTGGGCAGACGAGTTCCTCGCGTCCAACGTTCGTCTGGTTTGTGCCCGATCGTACTCCCCATCCGTTGCAATTCCGGCTGTTTACTCGCACGGGAAAACCGCTCTACAGAACCGAGCTGCAAAGTCAGTCGGGAATTATGCAGGTTACTTTGCCCGCAAATCTAGCCCCACTGACGATCGGACAAGCTTATCAGTGGCAGGTGGTGTTAGTTTGTGATCCGCAGGTTCCTTCGAGGAATGTGGTGGCGACGGCAGAAATCCAAGTGGTCGAGCCTGATGCATCGTTGCAGAATCAACTGGCTGCCGCGCCATCCCCCCAACAGCGGATCGATCTGTATGCCGAGGCTGGGCTATGGTATGACGCGATCGCAGTAGCATTCAAAGCCTCTGAGACTGCTCAAAATCAGTCAGCCGTGTTGGATTTGCTTGATTCTCTTGCCACTTCAGAAGTCCGTTTGGAAGCTCAACCGTTGCAGGAATGGAGCGATCGCCTGAGACAAATTGAAGCAATTGAACGCCAGCGCCAAGCCTCGCAAACCCCGTCTCCCAAACCTTAGAACCCATGAAACCTGCCCCCAAACAGATCAAATTAAGCAAACGTAAGGTGCGATCGCGTTTCCTCCTGCCCCTCGCCTTTTGCTTTTTGCCTGTTACCTGTCACCTGCCTCTCCATGCCCCCCCACCCGCTGTCGCTCAGACGATCGATGCCCGTAAAGCCGATCGCCTGTTCAATCAGGGGCTTCAACAATATCAGACCAGCCAATTTCAAGCAGCGTTGAATTCCTGGCAACAGGCACTGCAAATTTATCGCGCCCTTAATAATCGCCAACGGGAAAGCATGACCCTGAGCAGTTTAGGAGGCATTTACCGTGCTCTGGGCGACTATGCTAAAGCGATTGAGCATGGGCAGCAGAGTCTAGCGATTGCTCACGAAATCAAAAACCGTCAAAGTGAAGGTCTGGCGCTGAACAATTTGGGACTCGCTTACCTCTTTCGAGGTGATTATAACAAAGCGATTGAGTCTTTACAGCAACAGTTAGCGACCGTCCGCGAAATTAAAGACCGCCATGGGGAAAGTATGGCACTAGGCGGTTTAGGAGGCGCTTACCACTATCTAGGCAACTATGACAAAGCCATTGAGTACGGGCAGCAATACTTAGCTATTACCCGCCAAACTCAATACCGCCAGGGAGAAAGTGAGGCACTAGTTCTCTTGGGAAATGCTCATCACTCTCTAGGCAACTATGCCAAAGCCATTGAGTACGGGCAGCAGAGTTTAACGATCACGCGTGAAACTAAATACTGCCAAGGGGTAGCTGTGACGCTAGGTGGTTTGGTAGGTGCTTATCTCTATCTAGGCAACTATGCTAAAGCGATTGAGTATGGGCAGCAAAGTCTAGCGATCGCCCGCGAAATTAACTATCGCCGAGGAGAAGGTGTGGCACTAGGCAATCTAGGAACTGCTTACCGCTCTCTGGGCAACTACGTCAAAGCAATTGAGTATGGGCAGCAAAGTCTAGCGATCGCGTACGAAATTAAAGATCGCCAAGTAGGGGGTATAGCACTGGGCAATTTGGGAAGTGCTTACCTTAAACCGGGCGACTATGACAAAGCCATTAAGTATATGCAGCAACAGTTAGCCATTGCCCGTGAAATTGAGAACCGCCAAGGAGAAAGTGAGGCATTAGGCAGTTTAGGAGTCGCTTACATTGACATGGGCGACTATAACAAAGGTATTGAGTATACACAGCAATATTTAGCCATCGCTCGCGAAATTAGAGATCGCGCCGGGGAAGGTGTGGCACTGGGCAATTTGGGACTTGCTTACGGCTATTCGGGCAACGAGATCCAAGCGATCAAATATATTCAGCAACAGTTAGCTATTGCCCGCGATATTAAAGACCGCGAGAGGGTGGGGCTGGCACTCAACAACCTCGGAGTAGCGTTCTTGAGGGCTGGCAACCTCACAGAAGCCGAAAAAATGCTTACAGATGGGATTCAAGTTTGGGAATCGCTGCGGCAACTGCTCGGTTCCAACGATGCGAATAAAGTCTCCATCTTTGAAGGACAAGCTCGCACCTATCGAACCTTACAACAAGTCCGGGTGGCGCAAAATCAACCGATTGCTGCCTTAGAAATTGCCGAGCGGGGACGTGCCCGTGCCTTTGTCGATCTCCTGACCCTGCGCTTATCGCCTGGTTCTGCCAATCCAGCGATCGCCGCTGTTCCCAACCAGGAGCAGATTCGCCAAATCGCGAAAGTACAGAATGCAACTTTGGTGCAGTACTCCATTATTTACAACGACTTTGAAATTCAAGGAAAAACCGAACCGCGTGAATCTGCGCTCTACATCTGGGTGATTCAACCGACAGGCGAAATTACCTTCCGTCAAGTAGACCTCAAAACCCTTTGGCAACAGCACAAAGTCTCCCTAACCAACCCAGTCGTTTGCACGCAAGAATCCTTTGCTGTCCGCAGTCGCAGCAGCACGGGCTTGACCAAATGTCCAACCGACTTGACTTACCCACCCTGCATCAACTGTTGATTGATCCGATCGCCTCTCTGCTTCCCAAAGACCCCAACGCCTATGTCATCTTCATTCCTCAAGGCTCCCTCTTCCAGGTGCCTTTTCCTGCCCTGCAAGATGCCAATGGCACTTACCTAATTCAAAAACACACCATCCGCACCGCACCCTCGATTCAAGTCTTGGCACTCACCCGACAACAACAGCAAAAGCTAGCTAGCCAACCAGCCAACCATCGCGGCAACGCTCTCGTGCTGGGCAATCCCACCATGACCCAGATCTCCCTGTCACCCGGAGAGCCGAAACAAGCCTTGTCGCCCCTCCCCGGAGCCGAAGACGAAGCCAAACCGATCGCCCCGATACTCAACACTCAAGCCATCATCGGTGCTCAAGGAACCAAAGCCGCGATCGTGCAAAAAATGCCACAGGCATCGGTCATTCACCTCGCCACTCATGGATTGCTGGATGACGTGCAGGGATTGGGCAGCGCGATCGCTCTGGCTCCCTCTGGCAACGATGACGGCTTACTGACCGCAGCAGAAATCTTAGACATGAAACTGCAAGCCAGCCTGGTGGTTTTAATACCAATTCTTCAAAAGCAAACGACAGATGCTATAAAACTTGAAGTGAGTTTAATCGTAGAGTATGACTGGGGTTTACAAACTAGAGATACAAGAGAGTGAAGCAGATCTCA
>NZ_JACJOD010000037.1 GCF_014695385.1 Trichocoleus sp. FACHB-46
TAATGGCTTGATAATCCCCTGTTTCCTCTCGCCGCTTCAGCCACAGGTCTAGGGTGTTGCGACTGATATTAAACATGCGACAGACGTCGCTTTTGCCTTCTCCACTCTGAAAAACTTCAATCGCTTTTTGCCGCAGGTCATAGCTGTAAGGGGCAGGCATAGTTGTTCCCAACGCTTCTCTCCCTCTAGAATAGCGTCCTAATGCAGCTACGTAGGGCTATATATGCAGTTTTGTTGTCACGTCGTAGCAATTCTGGTTTCCTTGCTGATACCATTAATCCCGCAAACCGAGCGATCGCTCTATCTTTCAAAAACTCGTCACTCAAATCCTGAGTCACTACATCCTCATAGCTATAGGCATCAATCAGGTGGTAGACAGGTCGCTCAATTCCAGGGTTTAAGTCGCGCGACATCAGGAATTCTCGCGAAATAGTATCTGAATCGGCACCCATTACGGTACCACCGAGTAACCGCGCAGCCTCCTTATCAAGTACGTATTGAGTGGTTTCTCTAAAGTTGTGATTCTGCAAGGTCTTCCCAATCATGCGTCTGTTTCCTCCTGATTGGTATGCTTGCCTGAGCTCAATTGCAGCCCGCTTTCTACTAGCAGTTTCTCAAGCCGTTCCAGTTGTTCTAGGTAAGCCGCAGTGAGGGGTAAATCTCTGTTTTGCTGAACTGCTGTATTCATTGCCTTCGCCATTTGGTTGCAGTTAGCTCTGAGTTGAGCGAGCTGAACGTAGGCTGCTCGGTTGATTTGAGGGGCGATCGCCCTCGGGCGAGGAATGCCAGATCCGAACACTTTCGCTCGCACAAACGCTGAGAGATTAACCCCCTGCCGTAGTTCTTCTAGTCGCTGTTCCTCTGCTTCAGTGACGTAAAAGCGCTTGGCGATCGTTCTGCGTTGATGTAGTTCAGAACCTCCTAAAGCCTCTCGAATCTCACCTTTGAGTTCCGCGATCGCCTGATCCATCGACTCAAACTTAGGCATAAAACTCCAACTCGCCACCAAGCCATCAGAATTCTGTAGTAACACTTCTGGATGGATTTCGGCAGACTCGCAGGCGAAAAGCTACTGCCCAAATTCAAAGTTTTGCTAAGACCGCCTTCTGAAGTCGCCAGCCTCTACATGATTTCGTTAGAAGAGTAGTAGGAGCATTCCATCAGAGTCATGGCGATTTGGGCAAGACTCAGTGAGGCCATTATGGGCAAGCCGCCGAAGATTTATCCCGAGAGCACTGCGAACCAGTTGAGTTCAAAACTGGAGCACCTGGCGCAAAACCCCAAGGGCTTGCAGGTGAAAGAGCTGGTGTTTCGGCTCAGGCCTAAAATCGAAGCGGCGCAGGAATCGGGCTACACCTTAGAAGATATTGCCAACCTGTTTAAGGCAGAAGGCGTTGACCTAACCTTAAATACTCTGAAGCGGTACTTACAAGAGAGCCGAGCTTCCAGTCCCCAAGCTGACCTGCCGACAATACCGACTTTAGATTCCAAGCTTACTAAGGTCAAAAAGACTAACTCACTTCCCGTTCCTTCATCCTCGCGATCGCAAAAATCAGGGCTACCACTCAAAGAGCAACCACGGTCTCATCCAGAGCGTGAGATGCAACCGCTATTAACGAATACTAACGAGCATGGTTTTCAAGAAATGCGTGCTGATGACGACCTCTAAAGGGAGATAAACAGTGGAGCAATGGCCAGTAAAACGACAAAACTTCAACCTCAAGTTGCTGAATCCCGAGCCCAGCAACTGAACCCGAAACGGATGATCGGCATCACCTCCGACAAGGGCGGCAACGGCAAAAGCACAGTGGCTCGGGCTCTGGGTGACATCCTCATCCGACGAGACATCCCGACTCGGGCCTTTGATTGCGATCGCCGTAACGCACAACTGCATCGGCATTACAACCAAGCGTTCTCGTCTGCCTTTGATTCAAATACAGGCGTGAGCCGGATTGATCTGAGTGTTAGAGGGGGAGCCGATGAACTCCTCAACAGTCTGGAATCCCCAACAACTCAGATTGTGCTGATTGATTTTCCTGCGGGTGGGGGAGAACTGTTTGAGCGCTTTGAACGAGAAATTAAGCTTTTTGACTTCCTGAGCGAAATCGGGTATCAACTGACGATGGTCAGTGTATTAAGTCGGGTTAAAGATAGTATCAATTCCCTCAGAACGCTGATGGAGTACTGTGGCGATCGCGCGGACCATGTAGTGCTAAAGAACTGCTTTTTTGGAGAACCGGAAAAGTTCAGCCGCTTTGACCAGAGCAAAACGAAGGAGCTAGTGCTGCAAACAGGTGGGGTAATTCTCAACTTTCCCGACCTGTACGACAGCACTTACGACGTACTAGACGATAAAAACCTGACCTTCAGTGGTGCCTTACAACCTGAGAGTGGATTGCCGATGGCCGATCGCCATCGAGTGAGAGTGTTTTTAGATGAAGCTGAAGCAGAATTTCTCGAAGCTGCGGAGTTTTTAGGGTTGGCCTAGAGATCAGCAGAGTAACACGGGATTCAGGGTGCGACTACATTGCTTTTGAGCTTGGAAGTGAGGTAGCTCAATCTGACAACTCTTGACTCAATTGGGTATCCATAATGGCTAGCAGCACTCCTGACAGTAACGGTAACCACAAGCCGATTCTCACGGGGAATACGGTTCTCGACAAACTGCTCAACCAACTGGAAAAAGGCGATCGCGAGTTCATCTTGCGCTTAATGGCAGAGTTGGGCATCCCGACCAACGACCCGATGCACCCCTTCTTAGTGGCGTTGCAATACTACGTCCAGATTCTCCGAGAGATTCCAGCCGCAATGAAATCAGCAGCGGATGAATCGTTCCGCAAGGCTGCCACAATCTATGGCACCATCCAATCCAATTTGAATCACTCGGTGGCTCGAATTGAAAGCATTCGGTTGCAGTGGGGGGAAGACACCAAAGCCCTGCTGCCTGAGTTCAGGTCTACCTTTAATATTGCTTTCGACCAAGCCATTCAGTCAGCGGATGTAGTACTGAAAAAGAAGGTGGAGGCGTACCGTCAAGAGATTAATCAGATTAACGCCACCGCTTCACAGGACTGGAGCCAGGAGCTTGTTCGCACTCGAAATCTCTATCTGCAAGATGTTTTCTGGCAGGGGTTGGTTTGGGCCAGTAGTGCTACAGCGATCGCTTTGGTGGTAGTGGCAGGGTCAGCTTACTGGCTAGGGACTCAGCAAGGACGGGCGATCGCTGCCCAAGAGTTTGGTAACGAGGACTGGTACACCATCAGTCAGCAGTTGATTAACCGAGCAGATAATAAGCAACGGTTGCTTCGTTGCAACGAAGACCGCAACGCAAAATGTACCCTCTGGATAGAAAACCCACCGCAACAGTAGGGGAACGACGCAACCTTTTCACCGTTGTTCTTACTTGCCCCCATTCTTTGGTTTAGGTACTGGAGGGCGATCGCCAGGTTGGACGCTTCACTTCATTGAACGTGCAAGCCGCTATTGGCTCAATGCTCAAGCGGGACAAAAAAACACTGCCTTATTTGAGCAAGGAATCCAGAAGGCCTGACAGTGGGCGAAACCTGCTGAGTTTATTCGGTGGTTTACCGATGGAGAACGACGCTATGGCATAGCTTTATGGCAGCTTGCCAGTGCCCATCTCAAAGCGGGGGAAGTTCACCCAGCTTATGAGCGACGCAAAGTCTGGCGGCAAGGTTTAGAGGTGGCCGTGAAGATTAAAAGCTCTCAAGGACGTAAGCGAGTAGAGTGCGTCTAGGTGGAGCATCCCTTTACCGCATTCAGCCCTGTGCATGAAGTTCATGCCAATCACAATGAAGCCTAAAATAGTGCCTTAAGAAGACGTGCGAGTGCTGATCGCAGACAGCAGAATATGTATGCCAAACGAGTCGAGGGGTTGCAACGAGTGCTAGACGTTTAGCAATTGGTGCATAATTGGGTGCGACCACACTGGGGACTGGGGAAAAATAGGACTCCGGCAACACCAATGGGATACTGTGGCCGTCCCCTTTCTATGGATGAGATCCTAACCAGTCGTGGGTTTCATTGCCTCACCCCTTAAAAAACTAGTGCTGTTACTTCAACTGGATTTGGGTAGCATAGCCGCATCGTTAATACTGCTCGTTGAGCAGCAGTATTAACGATGCGATCATGGAATTGGCACGACATTTATACATACTTGTTCCTCTTCCATCACCCCTGCTAGAGAATAGCGAGTCGTCTCTGAAAAACTGCCTTAAGTTCCACTAAAGACATGATCGATCCTCAGCCCTATCTTTACCTTGCTTTTTCTATAGCCGATGCAGATTCAGTTCAACATGTTTCGACCACTGGGTTGAAATATTTAACAGGAGGAATTGCCCAAATCTCCTGATTTAATAGGATTGGCAGGTTCTGAGCAAGCGGCATGCAGATTATTGTGATTGGCAGTGGTTTTGGTGGACTGTCGGCTGCCATCCGGCTACAGGCGCAGGGCCATCAAGTGACGATTGTGGAAAAGCGGGATCAGCCGGGAGGTCGTGCCTCTGTGTATCAACAAGACGGGTTCACGTTTGATGCGGGTCCCACCATCATTACAGCTCCTGATTTGATTCATGAGTTGTTTGAATTGAGCGATCGCAAAACGGAGGATTATGTCACCTTGGTGCCGCTCGACCCGTTCTACAATGTGCGGTTTGAAGATGGCTCCGTGTTTCACTACAACGGCGATCAAGATTACCTGATAAAGCAAATTCACCAGTTCAATCCGGGTGATGTAGAGGGCTACCATCGCTTCTACCGGGCATCAGAACAGGTGTTTGAGAAAGGGTTCCCCCTGATGACCCAGTCCTTTAGCCACTTCAGCGATATGCTCAAGGTTGCCCCGGATATGCTGCAATTGCAGTCCTTCAAATCTGTCGCAGGGTTTGTGAATCAATACATCCAAGATGAGCGATTGCGCCAAGTATTTAGCTTCCACCCACTACTGATTGGAGGTAATCTGTTTCAAAGCACCTCCGTCTACGCCATGATTCACAAACTGGAGCAAGCCTTTGGCGTTTGGTTTGCCATGGGGGGTACGGGAGCTTTGGTCCAAGCTTTGGCACGCCTGTTTCAGGAATTGGGTGGAGAGCTACAGCTCAATTGTGAAGTAGCCGAGATTTTGATCGATAGCAAAACGCAGCGGGCCACAGGTGTTGCCCTCAAAAGTGGACAGTTGCTGCCAGCCGAAGCGATCGTCACGAATGCCGATATTGCGTCTACTTACCTGGATCTGGTGCCGCCTCAGTTTCGCTGCAAGTATCGCGATCGCCACCTGGAAAGCCTGCGCTACTCGATGTCCTTATTTGTCTTGTACTTCGGGACCAATCGCCGGTATGACCAAATGGCGCACCATGAGATATTGATGGGGCCGCGTTACCGTGAATGGATAGTGGACTTGTTCGAGCGCAAGCACCTAGCCTCCGACTTCTCGCTCTATCTGCATCGTCCGACAGCCACCGATCCCACTCTGGCCCCACCCGGTTGTGATGCTTGGTATGCCCTGGCACCTGTGCCCAACCTGGACGGTCCCACCGATTGGCAGGAGAGGACCCAGCCTTACCGAGATGCAATTGTTCAGTATTTAGAACAGCAGTATCTACCAGACTTATCGCAGCACATCGTCACGGAGCGTGTGATTAATCCGCTCTACTTTCGCCATGAGTTAAATAGTTATAAGGGCAGTGCCTTTTCCGTGGAGCCCACGCTGTTTCAATCTGCTTGGTTTCGCCCCCATAATCGAAGTGAAGACATCTCGAATCTCTATTGTGTAGGAGCTGGGACACATCCCGGAGCAGGTCTACCAGGTGTGATGAGTTCTGGAAAAATTGTGGCGACCCTGATTGGTACCGCCTAGTGAGATTGCACTATCAGACACTTCAGGGAGGGCTATCCGCAGCAAAATTTAGCTAATCAATTTCAGCGCTAAAGATTAGCAAGCAGTTACCACAGTACAAAAGGGTGAAGGCAGTTTTAGATCAGTGCGTTAACGAGGGTAAAGGAGATGGTCAAGAAGAAAAAGAGTGAGAGGCCTTGGAGCTACAAACGTGCTCCTGATGGTTGGGAAGTCTGCCTGGACGGTAAAAGTAAAGGCATCGTGATCAAAGACGGTCCTGCTGAGACTCCTTGGAGATGGAAATCGCTGGGTCAGAGTGGAGGGCTTTACTGTACCCGGAATGAGGCTGCAGCAGCACTTTTGCAAGCGTATAAAGAAAAGTAAAAATAAGCTGGGGCTTTGTGTTGGAACAGAGGCGATCGCTTCCCCTCAGACCTCAACTGGAATACTGAGAAATTCCCCGTCGCTCTTAACTGTGTTATTGACGACGCTTCAGCCTCCTCGCAGTTCCGAGAACCCCAAAGGCTAAGATGCCGACCAACGAGGTAGGCTCTGGAACAGTTGCTACTTCACTGGTGACACTGACGTTTTCATCTAGACCGTCTCCTTGGTTATAGATGTAATCCAGTGCACCAGAGTCATTGAGCAGAGAGGCTCGTAAGAACAGTCCACTCCAACGAGCGATCGTTTCTGTCGCAATGTCCTGGTCTAACGTCGGTCGAACTGGGTCACGCAGGCTGTCTTCGTTGGTAATCCCATAGTGATTGGCACCTTGTATGGTGACCAATGCTTTAGGTGAATCTTGAATCTGCTCGTAAGTTTCTTCAACCGCAGCAAAATTACCCACAACCCCATCGCGATCGCCCGCGATTAAAGCCACAGGAATTCCGTCATTCTCAATGGGGGGAATCATGCCACCAAAGCGAGGATCTCTAAAGGTTGAGCCGTAAAAAACCCCTGCCATCAGTTCTGGTGGTCGGGAGAACCTACCCGTGCAAAGAAAAGGAAAGCAGATATCCTGAATGGCGCTCAGCCCAACGGCCCCGCCGAGAGAATGCCCAATCAACCCGAGTTTGTTAGGGTTCAGGAGGTTGGCGAGTGGAGAAGCCGTATTGGTGTTGGCGGCAGTGGCATAGGCCAGGACCTCATTGACCTGTTGCTGCTCTGGAAAGAAGCCGGTGAAAGCTTGTCCCGTCACGGGATCGGTCGCAGTTCTGATATGGTTTGGCACAATCACTGCAAAGCCATATTGAGCAACTTGACTCGCAAAGTTTGTGTAATCTGCTTTATCCACTAACGCGCCCTGTAGTAGTAGAACCACAGGCAGCGAATCGACAGAGGCATTGGGTGATGAAACCGGATAGTAAATGTCAGCTTCATCTGCGCCTGTCGCAGTGGGAAGATTAGTGCTGAAGCGATCGACGCGATCGAATACTGGTTTAGGACTCAAAGCAACCGCAGGAAGCCCCATTCCTAAGGCAAGACAAGCTGACCCGATGACGGCAATTGAGGGCTGCATCTGAATAGCTTTGATCATGGCTCTAAGCGGATAAACAGCAGAGAGACACTGCATGGCAAGAGCGTTCACCCTAGTTTGGGAAAACTACTCCTACTCGTAAACTAGCAGCGTGTCCGGGGCCATCCTCACCCATTGAGTCAAAGATTCCTAGTATTTTCCCTTGGACTTCACTAAAGCTTTAAAATTAGGTTTCCAGCCCTCTGAGAAAGTACGGAATCATATTTGGGTTTAGCATTAGGTCGTAGAGGGTCAGCAATATTTCAGGAGGCAATCGCGGTGGATTGGGCTGTGTGAGTTTAGGTCTGCGATCGCTAGGAAGCATAATCAATTTCAAAGCTTGCCAACCCCTGTTCAAACTTAATCAGCTTAAAAACTCCCATCACGCTTTGAGCGAGCCCTAGGTTTTCTACACCTAGCATTGTTCTGGGCTGGGGTGATCGGCAGGGCAAACGCATCTAAATTGGAGCAAGAGAGTGGGTGAGATACTGGATTAGAGCGTTTTAGCCAGAGACTCCTAACTGACCATGCCATCAACTGCTGCAAGCCTTCTAGAACATTTTGCCAGCTTAGCGGACCCTAGAGTTGAACGCAGCAAAGAGCATTTGCTCATAGACATTATCGGCATCACGATCTGCGCAGTCCTTTGTGGTGCGGATAGTTGGGTGGACATCGAAAACTATGGCAATGCCAAGCTGGAATGGTTGAAGCAGTTTTTGGCCTTGCCCAACGGGATTCCATTTTTCTCAATTGGATTGGAGCAGTCAGTGAACTTTGTAGCGGACAAATCATTGCGATAGACGGCAAGAGTTTACGTCACTCTTACGACACTGGCGGCAATCGAGGGGCAATTCACATGGTCAGTGCTTGGGCTTGCCAGAACCGTTTGGTTTTAGGCCAACACACGGTTGATGAGAAATCCAATGAGATTACGGCTATTCCCCAATTACTCAGAGTGTTGGCACTCGAAGGCTGTATTGTCACGAGTGATGCCATGGGCTGTCAAAAAACAATTGCCAAAGCCATTATTGACAAGCAAGCTGATTATGTCTTGGCTCTCAAAGCCAATCAAGGCAATTTGTATCGCGATGTGGTGCAACTGTTCGAGTATGCTCAGCACAATGGCTTCAAGGATATTGAGCATGCTTTCTATCAAACGGGCAGCGACGGACATGGTCGCATTGAAGTCAGACGACATTGGATGCTCGGACAAGTGAGTAATCTCACCAATGCTCAGCCGTGGGCAGGGTTCAATAGTATTGGCGTGGTGCAATCAGAGCGACGTATCAAGGGGCTAACTCAAGTGGAAACCCGCTACTACATTTCCAGTCTCTCTCCTGATGCTCATCGCTTTGCTGAAGCCGTTCGCTCTCATTGGGGCATTGAGAATTGTTTGCATTGGGTACTTGATGTGGCTTTTGCTGAAGATGCCAGTCGAGTTCGCAAAGACCATGCACCGGAGAATCTGGCTGTTATCCGTCATATCGCGCTTAATCTGTTGAGCCAAGAGAAGACTGCCAAGGGGGGAATGAAGGTCAAGCGCCTCAAAGCAGTCTGGGATAATGATTATCTGGCTAAAGTCTTTGCTCAATAAGATGCGTTTGCCCTGGGGTGATCGGGGATTGACTCACGCACATCAAAAAACATCTGCTTTAACTGGTCGAGTCAGTCATAGCTGTAAGACCCAACCTTTACTTGACGTAGCTATCAGAATACAACCTCAGCAGGTGCATCTACATCAATCGCTCGAAAATACGCTTCATCACTCCCGTCTATGTAGCGATCGCACGGGAACAGCAGCAATCTCTCTTCCAGGGTTGAGCTGAGGTATAGTTGTCCCCCTCCAGGTCCGAAGTACTGCTTTAATCAGGATTGCAGCATTTCTCAATTGCTGGCAGGAGGCGTGGCTGGGTAGAGAGCCTCCCCATCATACAGTTTTTTCCGCCTCGTTGTAGATGGGTTTACCCTGCTCTTGAATTGTCTTGATTAATACATTTTGACTTGTGAGTTAATGCAATGAATAGATGCAGCTCTTCACTAGATTGATTAACTTTATTTATTAGCTGGACTCTTAAAATAATATGATCAGTCGCGCGATTCCTGTTACTGTCATTACCGGCTATTTGGGATCTGGAAAGACCACACTACTTAATCGCATTTTAACATTTGAGCATGGCAAGAAAGTTGCTGTGATTGTTAATGAGTTTGGCGATGTCGGAATTGATGGTCAGCTTGTGATGAATGCTGATGAAGAAATTTTGGAAATGAATAATGGTTGTATCTGCTGCACAGTGAGAGGTGATTTAATTCGGATCATTAGTAATCTTTTGGAGAGGCAGGAAAAGTTTGATCATTTGGTCATTGAAACCACGGGTTTAGCAGATCCAGCACCTGTGATTCAATCTTTCTTTGTTGATGAAGCAATGCATTCAAAAACAGAGCTAGATGCCGTTGTGACGGTGGTCGATGTAAAACATATTTGGAATCACTGGGATAGCAGTGAGGCTCAGGAACAAATTGCCTTCGCCGATGTCATTGTTCTCAATAAAATGGATCTCGTTTCTTCAGAGCAGGCAGACGTTTTAGAGAAACGAATTCGAGCTGCTAACGCGATCGCAAAAATCCATCGGACTCAGAATTGTGAGCTAGAGATTGGTGCAATTTTAGGCGTGAAAGCTTTTGATCTGAAAAATGCCCTATCGATCGATCCCGAATTTCTAGGCGAAGACGCCCACGAACATGATGAAACGGTGACATCTATCTCGATTGTGGAAACAGGGTCTGTTAGTAGTGACAAGCTTACCACCTGGCTAAATCAGCTCGTACAGGCACAGGGACAGAACATCTTTCGGATGAAGGGCATTTTGAATGTCGATGACGAGGATCGGCGGTTTGTGCTTCAGGGAGTTCATATGCTTTTAGACGGCAGACCCGGAAAGCCTTGGAAGCCAAATGAAAATCGTCGAAATGAAATGGTTTTTATCGGTCGTGATCTCCCTGAAGCAGTTTTGAAAGAAGGGTTTCAGTCTTGCTTGGTTTAAGTGATTGGCGAAGTCTCTAAATATGAAATTTCCATTCCTTAAAAGGAGCTTCTCTAATGAGAAAGTTGGATGCTTATAGTATCAGCATTGGAGTTTTAGGTGCAGTTGATACTTATCTGACAGCTACATTGATTCTTGTTCCTGTATGGGTAACATTTATTGCTTGGGCATCTTTCTTTATCCTAGGTGGTAAGTCTTCAGGGCTGAAGCAAAGTATTGCCTCTAACCTGACGGGAATTACGATCGCCTCTCTCACTCTGTTAAGCATTGCCTTACTAAATGCCAATCCTTTGGTTGCTGCAATTTGTGTTGGGATGGGCAGTGCTGCGATGGTACAAGCCTCTAAAATTCCTCTACTCACTGCAGTGCCAGCAATTGTTTGGGGGTTTGCTTCTACGGTTGGTACTACTGCTGCAACAGGCAACCCCATTACCGCGCCAGGGTTAGACAATCCTGCCTTGGTTACTGCAGTAGCAATGATATTGGGCAATGTGTTTGGCTATTTGTCAGAAATATGGGGTGATGCTATGACTCAGGAGCAAACTTCTGTGGGAAAACGCACCTACGTCTGAAGCGATCGCGCCATTCAGAGTATCCATGATTGTTTTGGTTAAATGAGGTGAGTGAATGAAACTACAGCACTATATCGGTGGTTTGGAAGGACTGGAGCCATCTAGTTTTGAAAAGCGTGTCTTCGTCCAGTCTTGGGAGGAGCGAATCTTTGGAATTCACGTTGCCATGATGGGCTTGAGTGATCATTTAGAAGCCGTTAAGACAGTGCCCACTCAGTTCAAGAGTTGCTGGACCTGGGGACACCTCCGCAAAGGTGCTGAAGGTTTAAATCCATTTGATTATTTCAAATATCGCTATTACGAGAAATGGTTGGGCGGTATTTCCGGTTTCTTTATGGAATCGGGATACGTATCCTCAGAGGAATTAGATGCCAAAACGACGGCATATTTGGAGAACCCAGCAGCTCCCTTACCCAAGGGTGGAGAACCCGCGATCGATGAGCAGGTAATGGAGTATTTGCGTGTAGGGGACTCCCCAAAAGTCGATGTAGCAGTTCAACCAAAATTTAAAGTAGGGGATGTGGTGACAGTCAAAAATCCCCCACCTGTCGCACATTGCAAGTTGCCAGGTTATCTCCGGATGAAGCAAGGTGTGATAGACGAGGTCTATGAAGGGGCGTACAACTACTACTTTTCAACAGGCGATGGAGTAGGCAATTCAATGCCCATCTATAACGTAAAGTTTGACTCCCACGATATTTGGGATAACCTGAGCGAACCGAAGACGTGGATTTATGTGCAAATTTTTGAAGGGTATTTAGATGACCCTGCTTAATCGTTTCGTAGGCATTGCTTGGATTGAGGAAACGACAGTATGACAGAAAATATCGATCGTGAAACCCACAGCGCAGCGCGTGTTCGAGCATTAGAATCCCTTTTGATTGAGAAGGGAATCATCACTGGCGAAACCGTTGATAAGGTGATTGAGTTTTTTGAAAAAGATATGGGACCGTTTAACGGTGCCAAGATTGTTGCTAAAGCCTGGGTTGATCCCACGTTTAAGCAACGTTTGTTGGAAGACACTCCTGCGGCGATCGCTGAAATGAATTTCCCCCGTGGTATGACGGGTGCGGAAGGAGAACACATGAAGGCAGTCGAAAACACCCAAGAGGTTCATAACTTGATTGTTTGCACAATGTGCTCTTGCTATCCGTGGCCCGTCTTAGGGTTGCCTCCGTACTGGTTTAAGGACCCCACCTTTCGAGCTAGGGCGATTCGGGAACCGCGCAAAGTCTTGCAAGAGTTTGGGCTAGAGATTCCCGAATCTATTCAGGTTGCCGTTTGGGATACGAGTGCTCAAATTCGTTGGTTTGTCATTCCTGAACGTCCTATGGGAACGGAAGGCTGGACAGAGGAGCAATTGGCCGCGATTGTGACACCAGAAGCGATGCAGGGTGCGGCAAAGGTTGTTGTCCCTACTTAAACTTAGCAGCAGATGAGGAGACATAAAAATGGCCCCAGTGTTCATGCCATTCATTAAATTCATCATTCTCATAAGTGAGTAGGAGCAACTATGCAAGTGAAATTTGAGCAGTTTGCAGCCACCAGTATGTTGGGTAGTGCAGATGCTCCACCCCGTAATAATGGTGAGTTGTTATTTCAACGTCCCTGGGAAGGACGCGCCTTTGGGATGGCAATCGCGCTATCCAAAAAGGGGCATTATGAGTGGGAGGACTTTCGGCAGGGATTGATTGCCTCGATCGCGGAGTGGGAAGCAACCCACTGTAAGGATGACCCTGAATGGGATTACTATCAGCGCTGGTTACTGGCTTTGGAGCGCTTAGCCGTGGAATCGAACCTCCTTGATCCAGCTGAGGTGGATCAGCGTACCGCCGAACTATTGGCTCAGGAAACCCAGTCGGTTTGATCTGTTGAATACTCTCTGTGTCGCCACTATTGCTCACTCTAAAATTTGCACTATGCCTCAACAGTTACTTCGATCTATCTCCTTGAGAACGTTCAACCTAACCCGAGTCCTACAACTGACCACAGTTTTGCTGATGCTGTTTATCAGCACCTCTGCCTTGGCACATCACCCAATGGGTGGCAAAACACCCTCTAACTTCGTCGAAGGCTTTTTGTCTGGGGTGGCGCATCCCGTGATTGGGTTCGATCATTTTGCCTTTATTGTGGCTGTTGGCTTACTAGCCGCCACCAAACGGCAGGGCATTTTAATTGCGATCGCGTTTGTGTTATCTGCAATGGTCGGCACTGGGCTGCATCTGATGGGGGTTAGTTTGCTCGGAGCAGAATTATTGATTTCAGGCTCAGTTTTGCTATTCGGCATTTTGCTGGTGTTGAAAGACAGCCCTAACACATTGCTGATTATGGCTTTGGCAGCGCTAGCTGGCATGTGTCACGGGTATGCTTATGGCGAAGCGATTTTCGGCGCTTCTATGGTTCCCCTCCTTGCTTATTTGCTAGGGTTCACCGTTATCCAAATGGGAATTACGACCAGTGTAATGATGCTGAGTCAATCTTTATCACAACGTAAGGATGCCTCCCAAATGTCGTTTAAGATCCGGTTCGCTGGATTCGTGCTATGTGGTATTGGTGCAGCTTTTTTCTCGTCTCAACTGATCGATACTATTTTGCCTACACTAAATAATTAGACAGGAAATCATAGGTTCCAGCTTTGATTTACACAAAAATCCGGCCACTTCCTCGCAGGAGTGTGTCAAGAATTTTGTGTAAGCCAGATTCGGAATCAGTGGGATAGACGATCGGAAAACTCGATAGCAAAGCGTGAGAGCGCTTGCTTCCAGTTGGGGATCGGCATCGTCCATCGCTTGGCAATATTGCTCAGGGCCAGGTAGAGCAATTTGAAGACAGACTCATCACTGGGGAAGTGCCCCTTGGTCTTGAGCACCTTACGCAAAGAACGATTGAGTGACTCAATGGCATTGGTGGTGTAGATCACTCGTCGGATGTCTGCCGGATAGTCAAACAACGGAATGATGTGCTCCCAGTGCCGCAACCACAGTTGACTGATGGAAGGATAATGCTCGTCCCACTTCTGGGCAAAGGTTTCGAGGGCTGCCTCCGCTTCCGCAACCGTGGCTGCCTGGTAGATGGGTTTGAGTTCGGCTACGGCTTCGCGCTGCAACTTCCAGGGCACATACTTGAGCGATTTACGCATCAAGTGAACGATGCACAACTGGACCCGAGCACTAGGATAAACGGTCTTGATGGCTTCTGGAAATCCCACCAGACCATCGACCCAAGCGATAAAGACATCTTCCACCCCTCGGTTTTTCAATTCCGTCAGCACCGAGAGCCAGAACTTAGCGCCTTCTGCCGGAGACATCCACATCCCCAGCAGTTCCTTGTGCCCTTCGAGGTTGACCCCCAAGACCAGGTAGACCGCCTGGGACCTAACTCGCCCTTCGGAGCGGACTTTGACACAGAGCGCATCTAACCAGACAATCGGATAGACCTTGTCCAAGGGTCGGCCTTGCCATTGGCGCACCTCTTCAGCCACGGCATCGGTGACCTGGCTAATCAAGGTGGCAGAAATTTCCACCCCATAGAGCTCTTCCAACTGCGCTTGGATATCCCTGGTGCTCAATCCCCTTGCATAGAGAGCGAGGATTTTGTCATCCAACCCACTGATGCGTCGTTGTCCTTTTTTGACCAGAACGGGTTCGAACTGGCTGAAGCGATCCCGAGGTACCTGAAGTTCGAGTTCTTCGAGTTCGGCTTGCACCGTTTTCTTGGAGAAGCCGTTGCGAGAATTACGGCGTTCCCTAGGTAGCTCTGCTCCGGGAGTCAAGGGGTGGTTGTGTTGTTGAAGATGATGGCTTAACTCTGCCTGTAGCGCCTTTTCCACCAAACGCTTGGTGAGTTGCTTCAGCAACCCTTGTTCTCCAAGAACGGCTTCGGGTCCGGAGTAATCTTGCAGCAGTTCATCGAACAACTGGTCGACTTTGGCGGCAGAAGGATTCGATTCTTTCATGGGCGGTCTCCTGTCATTGGATGTTATTTTGACCGCTTACACAAAAAACTGTACAGTCTCCGAAAGTGCATTCCCTGCCAGCATCTCAAGCGTAATCGTCCCTGCTTAGGGTCATCCACCTCACTCTGCTGGTCGGGGCAATGCCAGGTAGGCGGGTCACTGAGCTTGAACTTATCGCCATGCACTCTCGGTCTGCCTCTGCCGCTATAAGTGGGCGGAGTTGTCCAAAAACAGCTATTGGAGCGCAAGCGCATCAGCTTATCACAGGTGATGTCTGCGGTTGCCAAGACAAAGCGTGCACAACCATACTCACTATCCCACAAGGAGATCGCGCGAATGGACAGGACTTGGCACACCTGTTGCAGTTGCCATGCCGCTTTGCTAATCGAACTCTCGAAACTGGTGATGCGCTCATGTCGTAAGGGCAATGCCCAACTGGTGCCAGATTCGGGAATCCACGCAAGGGTACTCCAGCCTTGCCCCACTCCTACGGGTCGGTTGCCGAGCATCGCAACTTGATGTTCGTAAGTACGCTCCTGCAAGGTAGTTGCATAGGGACGTGCCCAGATGGTGTGATCACCTGCTAGCACAGGACGCTCACCTTGACGCATCTGCTCAATGTACAGTCGCATCAGCTTGCGCCGTTGGGGACGGCTATCTTGCAGAGCTTCATACAAGCTTGACCACTGCTGTCGAAACAAAGGGCTACAACTGAGTTCAGCAAAGCTTGTGACGCTGGGACTACTCAAGACTGCATCCCCCAGTTCAAACATCGCGTCATGGGATCGTCCTAAACACTGGTAGGCAGTTTGACGAAATGCCTTCAATTTGTCAGCATTCATATCGGCATCTGAGAATTGGTAGTGCTTTTCTCAGAATGCCAGGAGCAGTCAGTTTATTGATCTGGCTGCTCTTTCTTATCTGCTTGCTGCTCCGCTTAGTCTAAACTCCAGTTGCTTGATTGTCAGCCAGGAAGCAGGGTTTTGGACGGTAAAGATCAGCGTTACCCTAAATAAAGCTCCCATAATCCATAGCTGCTGGTGAATCAAAGCAGTGGTAAGGGTTCGCACTAGAGGAGTATCGCTAAGTTGAACTAGGCGTTGGAGTCTTCGTAGGGCTTTAGGACTATAGAGCGATTGATTTTTGAGGGTCGGCATGGTTAGCTTCGTACCAAGGATGTATCCACCAAACGTTCTGCGAGAAACTAGCGATCGTAATCGCGATGTTTGGATTTAAATGATTGAGAGATGGCATGGGTCGCTGTTCTAAGCCAACATTTGTTCAATCAAAGGTGCGATAACTGCAATGTTTTTGACCCATTCATCCGAGAGAGAGAACCGCTGCTTCAAATAATTGGGATCGTTGTAACTTACCCAAACTTGGCTGTCAGCCGCTTCCCACGCCAGTATTTTCAGGGGTAAATCCAGGGCGATCGCAGGTTCTGCTACCATCAATAGCGTCCCAGCTTTCGGGTTGCCAAACAGCAATAACTGTGTTGGGTGCAAGTTTAACCCAACCTTTTCAGCTTCCAACCTTTGATCAATGCGGGCAAAGATAGTGATCTCTTTTGCCTGTAAAACTGAAACCAAGCGATCAATGGTTTCAGTAACCGGATACGGGCTGATCTGATTGATGATACCGTTTATTGCGCTCATAGTAATAGGCTTACTCCTTAGGTGAATGGCTTGGAGGAATACCTTGATACCTTAATTACGCCATTGCTTTGACAACGTCGTCTGTAGACAAAACAGCGTTAGCAAGATAGCCAAAGTTGATCAACGCGGCCTTATAGCCATCACCTAGCTCTGGATGCTGCGGAGCAGCCGTCGCATCCTTAACGACAAGGATTTCAAATCCTTGCTCTAGCAACTCGCGCAGATGAGCTTCAACGCAAAGATTGGCGAGCATGCCGAGTAAAATAACCTTGCTCATGTTGCGCTTACGTAGTTGCAAAACCAAGTCGTTGTTCTGTGGCCCATAGACTTTATGAGGATTGACGACGATGGGTTTGCCGTCTTCAATAAAGGGCTTATAGCGTTCGGGCCAATCGGCACCAGAACCCACAAATCCGTCGAGGCTGAGGGAACCAGTGCGAGCAAATTCCTTAACCTCAAGCATCATCTGCTCCAGATTGCCGGCAAATTTCCAGCCGTGGTCGGTGGGGTAGTAGTAGTGGGGAGAGATGAAAACTTCAAAGTCGTTCCGCTTTGCGGCTTTAAAGATGTGCTCAATGTTCTCAACGGTCTTGTTTGCTTTGACGCTATCCCCGACTAAATCCCAAGAAACTCCTGTTTCACTCAAAACATCGTTTTGTGGATCAATCACAACGATTGCGGTGTCGGTCTTGTTGATATTCATGATTGTCCTTGCGATCGCCACTAAATGCCTTTAAATCTGTGCCATCCCGCCATCAACAAATAACTCAATGCCGTTGACAAAGCTGCTATCGTCCGAAGCAAGAAAAACCACAGCTTTGGCAATCTCATCCGGTGTGCCAACTCGCCCGATGGGGATGCTGACGGCCTGGCTGTCCACAAATTCCTTTATCTGCTGCTCATTCAGCCCAAGCAGCTCGTAGCCTGGCGTCAGCACCACGCCGGGGCTAAGGGCATTCACCCGAATCTTGCGATCCTTGAGGTCGAGTGTCCAATTGCGGGCAAACGATCGCACCGCCGCTTTGGTCGCGCTGTACACGCTGAAGGCTGGCGTGCCTTTGACCGAAGCCGTTGAGGCATTCAGAATGATTGAAGTTCCCTCTGGCATTAGAGGCAGAGCTTTCTGCACAGTAAATAACAGACCTTTGACGTTGGTGTTGAACGTTTTGTCAAAGTGTTCTTCAGTAATTGAGCCGAGCGGGACGATCTCTCCTCCCCCTGCATTGGCGAAGACCACATCCAATCGACCTTGCTTTTGCTTGATTGTAGTGAACAAGCGATCGAGGTCTGCCATATTAGAGACGTCGCTCTGCACCCCCACAACATTTTCACCAAGCGCATCTACAGCAGCATCTAGTTCACGCTGGCGGCGGCCTGTGATAAAGACATAGGCTCCTTCGGCAATAAAGGCCTTAGCAGTAGCGAGCCCGATGCCGCTGGTGCCGCCGGTGATAAGCGCAACTTTTCCTTCTAACTTTTTCATGATCATTAGCCTTGCAAAGAATAATTGGTTTTGAGCGTGCTATTCGTACCAAAGATCAGGAACAGAGATCACGCTGCCGCTGTTTCAATCAGTTTGGCAAGCTCATTGGGATGAGAAACAGGGAAACGTGACTAGAGTTGACTTCAATTGTTTTAGCCCCCATCTATCGAGCCATAAATCGCTGGAGGTCAGGATTAATAGCCCGCTCGGCTTGAGTTACGAGGTACCAAGAAAGAATGGTTTTTCAGGCGGTTTCATTCATAGATTGGTCAAAAGCTGTGCTAGCAATTGGCTTTTAGATGACTGCCATGATCTGCACCTCAGCATCCGGTATATCCTGAGCAGACAGATCGTGAAATCTATTGCGATCGGCATAGAGAAAATTTGCTACATCAGACACAATTGCTGTGCTGGTTGAATCTGCTGCGTATCTACGATTCAACCGCTCACCGTTTCACCAACATCCGGTGCGAAACACCGCCAATTTTTAATGCGAAACACCGCCAGTTTTTAATGTTCATCAGTTTTTCCTTGCTATGGCGCAGTTGCAGCATGCTCGATGATCTCAGCGACCGCATCCGAATGAGAAATCATCACGACATGAGATGAGCCACTTACAACAACGGTTTCCTTTGAGTTGGCTCGCTCCGCCATGAAAGCATGCACCGCTGCTGGAATGTTCAAGTCCCGTTCGCCATAAATAAACCAGGACGGGATAGATTTCCATGCAGGCGCACCGGAGGCTTCAGTAAACGCGGCTTCCACAATCGGACGCTGGGTACTAGCCATCAGTTCCGCGTCACTAGCGGGCAGATCCGCAGCAAATTGAGCATGGAACTTGCTCTGCTGAATGTATAGGTCTTTGCCACCATCGGGCAGGACAACCGGCGGTGCGAGGGTCGGCGTGAGCGTGCTGCCCGGATAACGTCCTGAGAGTTCGGCGGCAGTCTCGCCTTCGTCAGGAGCAAAGCCAGCAACGTAGACCAGTGCTTTCACATTGTTGTTACCATTAACCGCATTGGTCGTTACCGAACCTCCGTAGGAATGTGCAACCAGCACGATGGGACCATTGATGTCTTTAAGGACGCTAGCAACATAGTCTGCATCACTCTTAACGCCACGTAGGGGATTAGCCACAGCAACCGTTGGGTAACCTTTCGGAATCAGTTTGGCCAATACACCATTCCAACTGGAAGACTCGGCGAACGCGCCATGAACAAACACGATCGTGGGTTTATTGGCTTGTGCACTAGCAGTATTCATGATGGCTCCCAGAGAGGTGATTGTAATAGTTCCTAAAAAGAGGATGATAATCAGAACCAGGCGAATGCCGTTTCTGAAGGTAGGCATATTCATGTTGTAATTTCCTCTGAGTTATTTCGTTGGATAGATTGCAACCGTGACGTGAGAAATTGACGGATGTGGGTTGCGATAATGTTCGCGGAGCATGTGCTTTACATTCAGCGCTGCGAAGTGTCGATCGCATCGTTTCACCGACCTGATTCATCGCTTAAGATCGGGCACTGTGAACGTCACTGTTTCGCTGGTAATCACTTTGTGCGTAGGATCTGCTAGTTCGATCAGCACCTTGTGTAAACCAGGTTCCAGACCAACTAGAATGATTGTTTCACCACTGGCATCGACAAAGTGCCACGGCGCGTCATCAACGGTGATGTGGATATGTCCGATACGAGGCGATACATCGAGCGCACCTTTGCCGAACACGAGCAACACGCGCAAATTCTCCGTTCGATACTGAATGAAGACACGTCCCTGGGACAGCGGTTCGGGAAGTGGCGGATCGACAATTAGCTTGGGTGGTGCTTCGTTTTCGATCGCGATCAGCGGAGATGAGCCGATGATGTCCTTGGCGCTTGGGGTGTAATTGATCATTATTGATAGGTATTTGAGAGAGGAAGAGGAACGCGGAATGGGAAACGCGGTGACGCGAAATTGAATGAAACTTCTCCGTGTCCCCGTGTCTCCGTATCCTCTTATTGCAGGTGTTTCTTCAATTCAGCAGCAGCCTGAACAAACAGAGAACGAACTGCCGGAACCTCGGCTAAACCAGTCAGCAGCCCAAAATCATGAATCATGCCGTTGTAACGCACGGTTGTCACTGTCACTCCAGCCTCATCGAGCTTGCGTCCATAAGCCTCGCCACCATCACGCAAAATATCACTCTCTGCCACCTGAATTAACGCTGGAGGCAAGCCTTTCAGTTGCTCAACCGTCGCCTGTAGGGGAGAGGCATAGATATCCTTGCGCTTTTCTGGGTCAGGGATGTACATGTCATACATCCACTTCATCCCTGGTGTAGTTAAGAAACGTTTGTCACCAAATTGATGATAAGAATCCGTTTCAAAACTAGCGTCTACAATCGGCCACATCATAATTTGCAACTTGATGTGTGGTCCTCCTTTTTCTTTCGACTGCAAAGCAGTTACTGCTGTCATATTTCCGCCAACACTGTTGCCGACAACTGCCAGGTTTTTACCATCAACTCCAATTTCTTCCCCGTGCTCAGCGACCCATTTAGTGGCAGCATAGATCTCATTAATTGCTTGTGGATACTGAGCATCTGGCGTGCGCGTGTAGTTGACAAAGACACCCGCAAACCCAGAAAGCACAACGAGATTGCGAACCATGTGCTTGTGCGTTGGGTAATCGCCCAATACCCAACCGCCGCCATGAATAAAGATGAAAGCAGGCAATATGCCTTCGACCCCTTCAGGTCGCACGATATTGAGTGTGATCGTGTAACCATCAGCAGTAATCGTCTTCTCAGACTCTTCAATGCCGGAAAGATCGACTGGAACAGAAGCCTGTGCATCCACGAGTACTTGACGTGCTTCGGATGGAGGTAATGTCTCTAGAGGCACACCTCCTGAATTTAGCTCCTTCAAAAATGCCTTTACCTCCCTGGAAAGACGTGGATCATCTGCAACTTCCAAAATCTTTGCTGTTGGTGAGTTTACTTGAGCAACCATGATATTCTCCTTCGATAAGTAGTAAACAATTTGTTGAAATAACACTGTCAAGTGAGTTGATTTAACAGTGATGTTTGATCAGCAGTGATTGTGGAATGGCAATCACTTTCTACTGACATCTTTTCTCAGTCAGAACGATTTGTTACTGGTGAAAAAGCTGTTGACCTAGCGGATTGCTGCCCCGATGGTTGTTTCCACACCGCAGCCGCATAGAGCGAGTTCTCGAAATCGGGGGCAATATCGCCTGTGATCCTTGCCTCATGATGCGCCCAGTCCTTAAAGAACAAGTCGTGACTGATGCGCGATACGATTGCAGGTACGTCACGGCGGATGCTGTGAATGTCACCCACTGGCAAACCGAAGCTAACTAAACCAGCCGGATTAAAGACGTGAATGTCTTTCAGGTAAGGGGCAGTGCCAAGTACTTTCTCTTGGTATTCGTGGGCGTTACCAAGGTAAGGGTGCATCCCCAGATTGTCGTCGCGCAAGTCTTCTGGTGGCTCGTAGCGATCGCGCCAGAGGGCAATATGCTGAGCGAAGTCGGCTAGTTCGGGACGCTGTGTTGGGTCAACGAAGTAACCCGTGCCAGCGATCGCAAAATCAAACTCGAAAACATCATCGTTCACCTGGATGGCAATGCGTTCGCCCTTGGCGGCGGCTTCCGCATCACCCATTTTCCGTGCCGATTTCCAAGGTGCAGATAGGTGGATGTGAAAGTTTGGGAATGCGATCGCTCGCTCAATCGACTTTGGTGGTGGTGCGGTGCCTGCTTGATGAAAGCGCCAAGCCTGTAACCAGCGGGCTGAATCGGGTAGTTGGGGATAGTTGTCGTAAGCGCCAGGGTAATCTCGTACCCGGAGTAATGACAGAGATGCGATCGCCGATCGCCGTACAAATAGGTGTACTGCCTTAGCGCCTGATTCCAGCGCCACTCCTGCTGCATCGAAAGCTGAAGCCGCCGCACCTAGCACTGCCACAGTTTTGCCGCGCAGTGCTTCAAAATCAATGGCATCGACGGTATGGGCGTACAGCGTGCGGGGTAAGTCAGCCAATACTGGAGGTATGTATGGACCACCAGTGCCAGCCACGCCATTGGCGAAGATAATTTTGCGCGTAGTCTCCACCTGCGGGACACCGTTTACCTCAAAGTGTAGACGGAAGAAACCTGTGGCTGGCTCTATCCGCACCAACTTCGTTTGGTAACGAACCTGGATACCGAGAAAATGCCGATACCAACTGAGGTACTCAGCCCAATCCACCCGCTCAATGCGATCGATCTCCGCATAGGCTGCCGCACCGTGTCGAGCTTCGTACCAGGCTTGGAAGGACAATTCTGGGATTCCTAGTTCTGGACCAGGCAGATTCTTTGGCGTGCGGAGCGTTCTCATCCGTGCTCGCGTCAACCACACCCCTGCATGAGCTTCGTCATCTGCTGCATCGATCTCCGTCACGCGCCCGATTCCAGCACGCCGTAGTGCAAATACAAAGGTGCTACCGCTGCCGCTGCCACCGATTATCGTGACATTGTGATCAATACCAGGGCGATCGGGTACCCAGTTCTCGGGATCGGGACCAAGCAGGCGCAGCGCTTCGCAGGCAGCAAAATTGGAATCGATCGTTGTTGTCATGTCGATCTCCTCAGCTCTTGTTGAGATGGATGAAAAATGGAATAGCAAACAACCAAGCTGTTGTCAGGTTCTTGTTCGCAGATTCAGATTCGAATTTGTTTGTATGTTCTTAATGTAAAAGGCAACCTCAAATCTGTCGCCAATTCAGGGTTTATGTTTTGAACCACAAGATGATCGCTATTTGAGCAACCTCAGGTGCTGGCATAACACCCACCTTAAGTTTAGGTTTATCACCCATTTCAAGTTCACATAACTAAGCTACAAGCTAGCGATTCCTCGCTTCAGAGCAATAATGGTCGCTTGTGTGCGGTCTTTCGCTCCCAGTTTGCTCAAGATGTGGTTGATGTTCGATTTAACAGTGCTTTCAGCAATATTTAAGGCAGCGCTGATTTGCAGATTGCTCATCCCCTGAGCTACCAATTGAAGGACTTCTAGTTCGCGATCGCTCAACTCTCGATGGTTTATCCGCTGCGCTAGTTTAGCGCCAACGTGAGCGGGAATGTATTGCTGACCCCTATGAACAACATGAATGGCACTGAGGAGTTCCTCAGGTTCGGCATCCTTGAGCAGATAGCCCTTGGCTCCGGCGCGTAATCCTCGATAGATATCTTCATCCCCATCGTAGGTTGTCAGGATAATAATGTGTGCGTGGGCAAACTCAGCACAAATTGCCATCGTTGCATCCACACCACTCACCTGCGGCATCCGTAAGTCCATTAAGGTGACATCAGGCTGTAGCTGGCGATATTGGTCGATCGCTTCCTGTCCATTGCCCGCTTGACCCACCAACGTCATATCTGGTTGATTGTCAATCATTGCAACCAGTCCTTGTCGCACAATTGCGTGGTCATCAATAATTAAAACGCGAATAGCTGTAGGCTGACTCATGTTGCTGACTCCCGCTGTACAGATACGATCACTGTTGTTCCCTGCCCCAATTGGCTCTCAATCGAGAGCAGTGCGCCAATGTGTTCTGCTCGTTCGGTCATACCCGATAAACCAAATCCTCGACTGATAGTGGTAGGACTAACTTCAAACCCGCGTCCATTGTCTTTAATGCGTAAATAGCACGAGGCGGGTTCATAAACTAATTCAATCCGGATTTCGTTCGCGTGAGCATACTTGACTGCATTGGTGAACGCTTCCTGTCCAATTCTCAAGAGGTTATTCTCAGCGTCAGGGGGCAACGTATAGGGCGTGCCGATCACCTCATAAGTCAGGCGGGCCTCTGTTGAGGATTGCATCGTGGCAACAAATTGCTCCAGCGCTGTCCAGAGGTTGCCATCTTCTAGTAACTGAGGACGCAGTGCTGCAACGGAACGTCGAGCCTCTATCAGTCCGTTACGAGCTAGCTCACGCACGATATCAATATGAGTTTGTATGGCTTCTGGTTTAATGGTCACTAACTGAGAAACGGTTCCCATGTGAACCAGAACACCTGTAAAGGCTTGCGCTAGCGTGTCGTGAATCTCGCGTGCCATGCGGTTACGTTCTTCTAAAATTGACGCTGCTTCAGCACGTTTGCGTTCACGTAGTGCAGCGTCTCGCTGTTCGCTAACATCCAAAATCACTCCCAACATTCGTACAGGTTGTCCTGCTCCGTTGTAAATGCCTCGACCCCGGCCAACTAGCCAGTGAACACTTCCATCTGGATAGAGCACGCGATATTCAGCTTCAAAATCGGTATGTGTTGCCAGTGCGAGCGCAACTGCTTGCTCGACTCGCTCAACATCCTCTGGGTGAACCCGATCGCGCCATACTTGATAGCTACTCTCCACTTCGTTAGAAACTAACCCCAGCAATCGAGCGTGGTTATCATTCCACTCGGTTGTATTCTCCAAAATATTCCAGTTCCAACTGCCGATATGGGTCAAGTCCATTGTCAGCCTGCGTTGCTCTTCACTGTATCGCAGAGCGCTTTCCACTCGTTGACGCTCTTCAATCTCTTGAGAAAGCAGCAACGTTCGCTCAGTGACTTGCTGTTCTAAGGTCTGGCTATATTCGGCTAAAAGCTTCTCTGCTTGCTTGCGGTCGGTGATGTCTTGAAAGGCGGCGATCGCATACAAAATGTTGCCAGACTCATCAAAAATTGGAGTCCCCCAACTTTCAATCGGAATAATCCGATTCCCCTGGTGAATTTCGATATCATCCACCCTGCCCTGTTCACCGTTTAGTGCTCGTATCATCATCAGTTGTTCAGTTGGGTAAGGGCGATCGGTTCCTGCCACATAAAGTTGATAGACCTCGACAATTTGCTCTGGGGTAATAGACGGCAGTACACCTTTGCCCAAGAGTTGGATTGCCTTCTGATTTGCGTAATAAGGGCGACCCGTTGCGTCCAGAACCGTGATTCCTACCGGAACCGACTCCAAAATTTTCTGGAGGCGGGTTTCACTTTGGGCAAGGGTCTGGTTTAAAGACTGCATTTTGGCAAATGCGATTTGAAGCTGGTGTGCCATCTGGTTGAACGATCGAGCCAGTTCGCCCAAATCGCCCGATCGCTCAATTTCTACCGTCTGATTCCATTCCCCGTCTGCTAGCGCTTTTGCCGATTGACTGACGCTAACGATCGGTTTAGTGATCCAGCGGGCAATCAAAATGCAGATCACAATGCTAAGCAGCAAAGCCGCAATACAAAGCAGAATCGTCGTCTGAATGCTCTGATTAATCTTTGCCATGAAATCGGATTCAGGCAATACCGTAACAATCAGCCAATCCAGCCCACGAGTATCTTTGAATGGCATTACCTGAATTAACTGCCGCCTGCCATCGAAATCAAAATCAAGCTGTTCCGCAGTTTGGATCTGCCACAAATTGCTGAAATGTTCGCGCAAATAGGCAGCAGTCGCTCGTACGGTAGGGTTACGGCTCTCAACTGCGGACAATCGATTTGCCACCGCTCCACTACTGATAACCGCCTCTCCGGTGGAGGTGGCAACCAGTTGTCCTGAGCGCTCTAAAATAAAGGCGATGCCTGTCTTGCCGATTTGCAGGCTCGCCAAAAAACGACTCATCTCATTCGGCAGAAATACATCGGTGGCACAGACTCCCAACAGCGATCGATCAGTAGTGCTATAGACAGGCGTACTGGCAGTGATCGTTGGCAATTGGCTGGCAAAGTCGGCATAGATTCCACTCCAAACGGGTTCGCCTGCCGTCACCGCTGCTTTGAACCAGGGACGAAGCCGTGCATCAAAGGGTTTGTTGCCTTGACTGACTAACTGATCTCCCTGACCGTTGCGATCAAGACTGTAGCCGTAGAGTTTATGATCTGTAGTAACGTTACTCGATCGCAGTTCAATGGACCGATCGGCAGGGCTACGTCGCACCCCTAGAAGAGAACCGGTGCGATCGCCACAGTAGATATCACTCACCATTGGATAAATCTGAATTTGCTGCCAGAGGGGAAACTCACCTTTGACTACACTAGGGACAATTTTTCCCTGAGCGAAGGTACTGGCATTAAGCCGATTGATGTTATGGGGTATCTCGGTATAGGTTTGTAGTTTGCCTTCGATCCGGTTCGTCAGTTCGCGTCGCAGTTGACTGGCGAGATCGTTGATGGCTTCCTGCCTATTTCTGAAGGAAAAATACCCTACTAAGCCAACCGTCACAAACGTTTGCAGCATAAACGGCACAATCAAAACCGTCTGCAATGGCACCGTTCTAGAAACTCGAGCTACAGCTTGCTTGAGGAACATATTGGGTAAGGAAATCATGATAAGAGCCGCACTGATGCAGTTGATTATCGAAACTACTAGTCGTGGAAAGCTTCAGCGAACGTGCTACCGCACGGGCTGCGCCAACGCAACGAGTAGTGGCTCAAGCTCTAAATCGTTTCCATAACGCACACCGTTGATAAATAAAGCTGGAATGCTAACCACCCCGCTCTCTATTCCGCTGGCAATGTCTTGATCGATGTGATCAATGTACACTTTCCGGGCAATGTCTCGAATAAACTGAGTCACATCAAGTCCCAAATTGTCAGCGTATTCTGCTAAATCCCCATCTCCCAGCTCTTGCTGATGCTTCAATAACATCTCGTGCATCTGCCAAAACTGCCCCTGTGCTGCTGCTGCTTCTGCCGCTGCTGCTGCCTTTTGAGCTTGAGGATGGATTTGAGGTTGAGGAAAATGTCGGAATATAAAGCATAAAGAACCTCTTCTAAACAAGGTCGCCTCAAACTGGCGTTGAATCGCCTGAATTGAGGTATAAAGTTCACCGCATTGAGGACATTGATAATCCCCATACTCAACAAGCACAACGCGGGCATTCAACTCTCCTTGTCGATGGTCTTGCTCAGAAGGGGGTACAACTAATTGATTGCGTTCACTCTGTATCTCCGTTAGAGAATCGCTAAGGGCGTCGTCAGAAATAATATCGCTCATTCTAAATCTTTGAGGAAAAAAGATTCATCGCGTGTACTCTGAAATCTTTTCCCTTCAACCCCATAATCGTTTGTGTGGGTTTAGTGTATGAGGCTTGCTTAGGATTGTAGTCAATTTATGGTCTGTATTTTGATCAACTTGAGGAAGTAGAACGAACCGAACTTAAGTTGGGGTTTGGATCAAACTTAGGTTTAATTGTTTGCTTCGTAAACCGATATCCTTCGCTCTACAGTGATGACTGGCGACGATTGTTAATCCAGGCAGAAAACCATCTTTGTTTCTATAAGTTAGCAATTCCGCGTTTCAACGCAATAATCGCTGCTCGGGTGCGATCTTTGACGTCTAGCTTGCTTAAAATTCGGTTGATATGAGTCTTCACTGTACTTTCACTAATATTTAGAGCCGTGCTAATTTCCTGGTTGCTCATCCCCTGCCCGACTAACTGGAGAACTTCTAGCTCACGATCGCTCAGTTCTGGGGCAGTCATCCGCTGGGCTAGCTTAGCAGCCACATTGAGGGGAATGTACTGTTGCCCCCTGATCACTGTCCGAATTGCTGTTAATAGTTCTTCTGGCTCAGAGTCCTTCAGTAAATATCCCTTTGCTCCTGCTCGCAATCCTCGATAAATCTCTTCATCAGTGTCATACGTGGTCAGCACAATAATCCGGGCGTTAGGAAACTCACTGCAAATCACTGTAATCGCCTCAACGCCTCCCATCTCAGGCATCCGTAAATCCATCAAAGTCACATCAGGCTTCTCGTGCTGAAACACTGTAATCGCCTCATGCCCATTTCGCCCCTGACCAACAATGAAGATATCTGGAGCCTTCTCTAACATCCCGATCAAACCCTGGCGAACAACGGGATGATCGTCTACAACAAGAACGCGAATGCGGCTGGGCTGATTCATGCTGACTTACTCCCGATCAATAGATACCACGATCTCCGTCCCTTGCCCTAAGTGGCTTTGAATCTTTAGTTCAGCTTTAATGCGTTCAGCCCGTTGTGCCATCCCCAGTAGACCAAAGCCATTTCTCATCGCCTGGTTTTCTATATCAAATCCCTGCCCATTGTCTTTTATTCGTAAGATGCATTGGGTCGTTTCATAGACCAGTTCAATTCGGATTTCATGCGCTTCTGCATATTTGATTGCATTTGTCAAAGCTTCCTGCCCAATCCGAAACAGATTATTTTCCAAATCACAGGGTAAGGGATAGGCTGTACCAATGACTTCGTAGACGATTTGGGTTGCGATCGAGGAGTCCAATTGAGCAGTAAGACGGTTTAAGGCATCCTGTAGGTTGCTGCTCTCTAAAAGGTATGGGCGGTGTAGTGTCTCTACTGAACGACGTGCCTCCGCAAGTCCAGAACGAGCTAAGTCGAGGATCTGAGTGAGGAGAGTTTGCGCTTTTTCTGCATCCATTGTTACCTCATCGGAGGCAGATCGAGTATGAATGATAATACCTGTAAATGCCTGTGCTAAAGTGTCGTGGATTTCCCGTGCCATGTGGTTGCGCTCTTCTAGAATAGAGGCTGCTTCAGCACGTTTGCGATCGGTGATATCTCTTGCTAGCCAAATCACAGCATGGTCTGAAATGGGAGAAATACGAGTTGCAAACCAGGTTTCTCGTCTTTCCATCACCAAACTATACTCTACTGTCAGAGGTTGCTGAGTGAGCAATGCTTGCCGAATATAGTCAAGAAATATATCGGCTTGCGATCGCTCAAAGATTTCGTATAATGTTCGGCCCACCTGTTCATTGATCGGCTGATGTAACTTCTCTAAAAGGATTGCTCTCAAAATATGTCCTTCTGCATCCACCACCAAGAGCGGATCGGGCATGGCTGAAAAGAGCGCACGCAGTTCTGCTTCGCTTTGCTGTAAAGCTGCCGTTCGTTCTGCTACCTGTTGCTCTAGGGCACGGTTGTAATCAGCTAACAGTTTTTCCGATCGTTTCCGCTCCGTGATGTCTTGAAAAGCCACGATCGCGTAAGCCACGTTCTTATGTTCGTCAAAGACTGGAGTTCCCCATGCCTCAATAGGAATAATCGTCTCGCCTTGGTGAATCTCTAAATCATCGGTTCTTGTCCGTTCGCCCCTTAACGCTCGGACGATTGGCATCATCTCAGATGCACAGTTTTGATCCGTCCCAGCCCGATAAACTTGATAAACCTCTGCCAGCTGATCGGGTGTTACGGTAGGATCAACGCCTTTGCCTAATAGCTCAATGCCTTGTTGATTGACATAGTAAGGGCGACCCCCCGTATCCAAGACCCCAATTCCTACTGGAACCGCTTCTAGAAATTGATTGAGCTGATTTTTGCTATCGCTTAGCTTTGAGTAGAGTTTGGCATTTTCGATTGAAATGGCTGCTTGGGTTGATAACAGATGCAAAACCTGCGATCGCGTAGCGTCTCCTTCGGAGAATCGTTCTGGTGTGAAAGCTCCAGCCGCTAATTGGTTTTCCAGGTACAACACACCAACCAATTTACTTTGATTCAGCAGTGGCAAACAGAGTACTGATTGAGTGTGGTTGCGTTGAATGTATGGATCGTTGATAAAATTCCCTTCACGAGTTGCATCACTTAAAATCACAGATTGATGAGTTCGGATCACATACTGAATGATTGATTCAGGCAAACGGTTTACAACTGGAATCGATTGCAACACTTGCGTAGCAGACACTTGCTCACCCTCATTCAGTTCACAAGCAGCCTCAATCACCCATTCTCCTGAGTTTTCTAAAATCAAGCATCCGGTTTGTGCACCAGCGTTCTCAATTAGGATCTGCATTAGAGAATGGAGCAACCGCCCCAATTCAATTTCACTCGAAATTGCTTGAGTTGCTTTCATCACCGTCGCTAAATCGAGAGCAGTATGTGAGGTACTTGAAATGGTTCCGGTCGTGGTGCGAACTTGTGTAGAAACTACGTTAGAAGACTGAGGAAACAGTTGAGGATAACGAGTTTCTAAATCTCTAGCCTTTGCTGTTGCTCCCCATCGTTCATAGCAATAGTGAGCTTCCTTCATGTAAAGCTGGGCAAACTTTTCCAGACCTCGCGCTAAGTAGTGTTTGGCGGCTAATTCATAGGCCAATGCTTCTTCTTGCAGATACTCGTTGTTCTTAGCTCCTTGAATGGCTTGTTCATACAAGTTTTCTGCTACAGAAAGTTGACCCAAGACTCGCGCATTCTCTGCCTCAACGAGACAAAACTTGTGTAAGAAGTTTTCTGGACAACTATCTGACCATGCTTTCAAGCGCTCCTGATTTGATCGAATCTGCTCCAGCGCATCCCTTTGTTCTGCTTGAGATAGACTAGGATACAGGTTGAGTAGAATCAGAGAACCATAATAGAAATAACTACTGTAGGTTGTAAATCCTACGATAGAATTTAGGATCTTTCCCGCTTCAACGAGATAATAGCGACCTTGCTCAAAATCTGCTGTTAAACAGGAAAGATGCATTCTGAGAATGTAATAAAGACAAATTGAGAACTGTATTTGTGAGGTTTCACCCTGATGAACTATTTTTTCTGTCTCCCTGAGCGAGCGATCGTGTTCCTGTGCCGCTTGCCCTAAAGTAAGTTTTGCGATGAAAAATTTAGCTCCAGCCAGTGCTACCTTCGCAAGCTCATCCTGAATCTGCTCCGCCACCAGCTGATATTTTTTGTTGTCTTCTGCAACAGTTGTTAAATTTTCTCCTTGAAATAAGCGATTAAAAATGTTACCGACTAAGTTATAGGCTGCAAACTGTACATCTCCCGACTCCATGCTTGCCAAAAAACCTTTGTAATTGATTGTAGCTGCCCCTGCTAGAGGCTTTGACCAAACTTGAATAAAGCCTCCAAACAACATCTCAGCCTTACACTGCTGGGATTTACTGTTTAGCTTGTAGCTAAGCTGCACCGCCAAATCTGCAAACTCATAGCCTCGTTGATATTGCCCTTGCATCAAGCCTAAGAGAAGACCATAATTTGCATAAGCCTTAATAGACTCAGCAATATTTCCATGTTCAATGGAGAGACGAACTACTCTTAAACTGACGAAGCAGTAAAGTTCAATACTAGCCGTAATGTAAGTTGGTATATCTACAGCAATTAGCAATCTAATCATTGCTTGAATCACCGGATCACTCACTGTTGGTAAAGTTAAAAGCGAGGAAATTGAGCGATTTTCTAAGCTTTCGGCAACAGCGGCAAACTCTTCACGGACTAATTCTGTCAAATTCTTGCCTTTAATCTCAATCCCCAACTCATGCAATCCGATTAGACCTGTTTGAACTGCTTCCTTACATTCGCCTTGTAGGGTATATTGAGTGATTTGAAAAACATGAACATCTGCGCGATCGACGGCAGAAGAAATGTGTTCTAAAGCTACCTTGGTTGTGGCATTTAGTTGCTCATATCTAGCATTGCTCAACTGTGCTGCACAGAGAGTCCGATACAGATTGAACATCAAGCCGTATTGACTCATCCAAGCATCTGGTTCGAGCAAGCCAATGGCAGTCTCAAGATACCGAATCGCGGCTTCATAAGCTGTAGAAGAGATGGCTTTTTGAGCGGCAGCCAGATTAAGTCGTGCTATTTTCTCTTTTTCATCTTTCTGGGTCAGAAATGATTGACCGAAGTTGATGTGGTTGACAATATCAAAAAGCATCTCACTTTGTTTGATCTCAGGGAGCCTGCTGAGCAGGAGTTGTCCAATAGAGTAGTGCGTTACTTGCTTTTGATCATCAAGAATCAAAGCATAGGCAGCCTGCTGTACTCGGTCATGCAAGAACTTATATTCTTGAACTAACAAGTCCTCATCTAATTCAGACAGGGGTTGAATGAACCCTCCTTGTACCGCTGGTAGTAAATCCTGAAAAACCGTTTGGGGCGATTTCTTACACACGATCGCCAATGTAGCTAAATCAAATTCAGAGCCGATGCAGGCAGCTAACCGGAGGATTTGCTGGGTTTCTTCTGGTAGTTTCTTCAGCTTTAAGAGCATCAACTCCACCACATTATCAGTAATGTTTTGGGCTTTAATCTCAGCAATGTTCCATCGCCAGCTTAAATGTGATCCGTCAAAACTCAACAAACTTTCGCTATACAGCATTCTCAAAAATTCGCTGACAAAGAAAGGATTGCCCTCCGTTTTTCGTAACACCAACTGAGCCAGAGCACAAACGGTTTCAGCATCCTGATGCAGCGTCTCAACAATCAGCTGACTCAACGGTTCCAGCGTTAAAGGTGCTAGGACAATCTCCTGAAGCACCGCCCCTTGTTGTCGCAGCCTTTCCAGCATTAATACTAATGGATGCGTTGAATTTACTTCATTATCTCGATAGGCTCCAATTAAAAATAGATATTGAGTCTGTTCATCCAGCATCATCAGTTCGATTAATTTGAGTGAGGCTGAATCGATCCACTGCAAATCATCTAAGAAGATCACGAGCGGATGCTCCTTAGAACAAAACACTCGAATAAACTGCTGAAAAATGCGATTGAAACGATTCTGAGCTTCCACAACTCCCACTTCCGGTACGGGCGGCTGCTTACCCGTAATCAACTCCACTTCTGTGATCACATCAATTATGATTTGCCCGTTGCTTCCCAAAGCTGCAAGTAGGCGCGATCGCCACTGTTGCACCTGCTCATCGGGCTTACTAAGGAGTTGCTGCACCAATTTTCGTAGGGCATCGACGATGGCACTATAGGGAACATTGCGCTGGAACTGGTCAAACTTACCAGAGATAAAATAACCGCGCTTTGCTGTGATGGGTTTGTAGAGTTCTTGTACTAACGCCGATTTACCCACTCCAGAATAGCCAGAGACTAACAGCATTTCAGCAGACGTTGGAACATTATCACTCCCTACATCTCCGTGTCTCTCTATCTCCGTGTCACTTCTCCCTGTTACTCTCTCAAATGCTGCCAATAATGCGGCTGTCTCCATGTCGCGTCCATACAACTTCTGGGGAATTTGAAACTGGTCTGAAGTATCTTGCAGCCCCAGTCGGATGTAATTAATTTGACCGCTTGCTGCTAATTGTTCAGCACACTGTTCCAAATCTGCTTTGATGCCCCAAGCGCTTTGATAGCGATCCTCCGCATTCTTCGCCATTAATTTTAAGATGATATCTGAAACGGCTTCAGGGATCGTTCCATTGAGTTCATACAGTGGAGTAGGCTGTTTAGCAATGTGACAGTGAACTAACTCTAAGACATCTGTTGTGGGAAACGGCAGTTGTCCAGTTAGCAGCTGGTAGAATGTCACCCCGAGTGAGTAAAAATCGGTGCGGTAGTCGATCGTCCGGTTCATCCGCCCGGTTTGTTCTGGAGAAAGGTAGGCGAGTGTGCCTTCTAAAACATGCGGACTTTTGAACGTCGGATTTGTGCGACTGAACTGAGTGGCAATGCCAAAGCCAATGATTTTGACAACACCCGTATCGGGATTCAGAACAATGTTTCCAGGATTAATGTCCTTGTGAATAACATGAGCAGCATGAATTTTGCCTAGAATATCTGTGAGGTTGATGGCAAACTGGAGAAACGTGTCTAAGGGCATGAAACAGGAGCCTGAACGTTGCTGTATCCAGTAATCTAAGGACTCACCCCCAAAGTCCTCTAGCAGGGTAACGAGGGTACGCTGATACGCTTGCTGGCTGTAAGCTTTGATCACGCCTTCTATATTTAGAGAACGGATAATCGCATATTCCTGCCTATAGCGCGTTAATTCTTGAGGGGAAGGATAATCTTGCTTCAGTACCTTGATGACAAGCGCTCGGCCATCCTCCTCATTCATGCCTCGATAGACCAGAGCCACTGAGCTCTCGTAGCTCTTGCGTTGAATGGTAACTCCAGGTAAAGCAATCATTTGAATTTTCTCCTGATGAAGTCATCCCTCAGATCTAACAAGCAGCTACACTCATACCACCGTAGCGATCGCCTACCACTATCCCTTGTTGTTATAGCTATGTTCCATTCTTCAACATTCGTTCAACTCACACCACTTAGGTTCGTTTAAGTTCACTTGAGTTCATCAAGTTGACCCCCAACTTAATGCGGTTGTGTCGCAAAAAAACTAGGGTAGCAAAGCCAACTAGAGAATTAACCACAAATTTCGATAAGCTATGAACGGGATGTGATTCGCCGAGACGTATGGCACGAAGTAGCCCCCAACCAATAGCGACGAAAGCAAAAGGGCTCAAGTGTGTTCGCCTCAAGTGCCCCAACTGTGGCAACTTGAGGTTGTGTCGCAAAAACTTATAAAGGACAAACGCTCGGTATCGTTGGCATTTCCTTAAGCAGCAATTCCAAAAATCGCTTCGATAAATTTCACTTCAGACACACTGTCCCCTTGGTTGACTCCTTTTACTTGTCCTTTGCGAATCATATTCATCGCTTCGATTCTGCTCAACGTTCTTCTTGCACTATTGAACGTCTTCAACCCCATCATCGGTTTTACAACTCGTTTAATATGACGATGATCCTCCTCAATGATATTGTTGAGGTATTTGCTCTGCCTTAATTCGGTCTCTTGTTCAATCGTCTCTTCTGCTTTGAGCACCTCCAGTGCCACTGGATAAGCAGCATTCTTGTCCACTGTAATGACTCTTGGAGGTTGGATGTGCTGACCCTTGAGCACTTTACGGAAAAATGGTGCCGCTGCCTTGCTATCCCGCTTTGCGCTTAGCATAAAGTCCTATGCATTGTCCCATCTTTCTTTACAAGTAAAATAATTCCGAAAAGGCTTATCCAGGATGTGATTGAGCGATCGCCATCTCTCCCGACTGCCCTATAGCGATCGCAAATTTTACAAAAGTACAGGATTTATGTGAAAGGTCGTGACTGTATATTTCACAACTAGAAGAGAGATTGAAATCGCGTTACAAATGAGACGAGCGTATCCAAAAAGGGTTGAATGGCAGAAGGCGTAAGTGATTGAGGCCAGTCAGGGAGACAAGATTCTAACAAAAGTTCGTACTTTTGAGAGCGATCGCTCTCGCCTCCGGGGTGAAAAGTTCTAGAAAAACAGATAAGGATGGAAGCTTTGTGCGGCAGTTGTGTGGCAGGTGTTGCTGCCCTCGGCATCTGGAATGCATATGCAATCCAGTTTTTAGCTTACATCTAAAGTGTCAGTTGTGGGTCAGTTGCGATCAAGTGGGTGGAAGGAGTGGGGAATGAATTGGGTAGTGGAGGAGTTATGGGATGTGGATTTAGGGGATGCAATACCAATTCAAAATTCAGAATTCAAAAAGGATGAGAAGCGATCGCGAGATAATAAGGTTTTGAGTGTTGAATATAGATGATGTCTGAGCCGCAGCCGATCACAGAACGGACCTTTGAGTTT
>NZ_JACJOD010000038.1 GCF_014695385.1 Trichocoleus sp. FACHB-46
AACACCACAGCTTCATGGCACTCCCCTACGGTCACCACAAATGTGATAGGCAGACCATTTCCCTCACAACGCAAATGAATTTTGCTGCTGAACCCACCTTTCGAACGACCCAGCGCTTCTTGCTGTTGGCTTTGCTCAGTGGTGGATAAGAGGCTGCTTGGGGCTAGTTCCCCCTTTTTGCTCCTGCTGCATGTTGATGCGCACGGACAACACTCCCATCGACAAAGTGGATGTCCCAGTTAATTTTGCCCTCGGCATCGGCCTCGATCTGCAGGGCTTCGAGCAGTTGCTGCCACAAGCCGATGTGACGCCAGTGGTAGAATCGACCTGAAACTGTTGACCAGTGACCATAGCGACTGGGTAAGTCTCACCAAGGAGCACCAGTTCTGAGAATCCACAAGATGCCGTTGATGACGGTTCGATGGTCTTTAGCGGGGCAACCTGTATGAGGCTTTTGTGGTGGAAGCAGGGGCCAAATGCGCTTCCACTGCCGATCGTTTAATTCACCCCGTCGGTTCTTCTTTTGTGGTGGAAGAATCATGGAGGCTAATCAGTATTCCTGCACTATTTCTATTCTGCCAAAGGGTTTTAAAACACGCCCTAGTGGTAGGAGGGTTATTTGCAGCTTTTTTTCACTCGTACCATTTGTGGCGTGGGGATCAGACTTTTACCCTTCCAATCTCTATCAGTTTGCTGATAGCAACTTTAGTACTTTCAGTGCTTCAGGCTGGAATATTGCTTAATATGGGCAAAAAAGGAGACTCAAAAAACACTTGACACTATTTTGATTGTGACAGGTCCAACTGCTTTTGAGTCCTAATTGGGGTCGAGCGAGATACGTGTAAAACAGTGTTACCAATTCTGATTGGACTGAGTTTGAACTATATCGCTCAAAAGCTATGTTCTAAAACCTTGATTCTCTCGTAGGAATCTACCTTTGAAACAACCTAAACCTTGGTAAGTAGTTAGCCGACAGCCTGTATGGCGAGAGTGGAGATGTCATCGGCATCTTGCGTCAGTTCCAGCTTCCTTACATTGTGGCGATTCGCTCCAATCATGGGGTGCTGATGCCGAAGGGACAACGGGTACGCTATAACCGTTGGCACGCCTATGACCAGCCTCTAGCCGAACATCCCACGCAACGTCGTTATATCCGCGAAATCATCTTTGGCCAGCGACGACCTATCCGCTACTACCAAATCACGAAAGGCAGCACTGACAACCCAGACAGTTGGTTTATCAGGGCTAACTTAGCCGGGGATGTCCTTCTGAGTGTAGGTCGCCAATATACGCTGAGAACATGGATTGAGTATGGATTTAAGCAGGTCAAGAATGAACTGGGATGGCATGATTATCGTTTGACAGAGTACAGCAGTATCGAACGCTGGTGGGAGCTCGTTTTTAGCGCTTACCTGCTGGTTAGTCTGCATGCTGATGCCTTTCAGCATTCCCCACAACTCAAAGGTGAGAATGCCACCGTTTCTTCATCTCCTCTGTTGCCGTTTAACCAGCATCCCTTTTGGGAGTTGGGAATGACCTGGAAGAGTGCTTTGAACAATCTGCGACTCCTAGTGCAACCATATTGCTGCTGGGGGTGGTTAGAGCCTTAGTTACAAGTTTTTCCTATCCCTGAACTGATCTATGGGTTGGAGCAGTTAATGAATTGGATGGATACCTTTCGCCTGTTGCCAAGGCCAGGGTTGAAAGGACCAAACGTAGTAGCACTAAAAGTAGCTTGATTGCAGCTGATTACTTTACTCTTATCAAAGTAACAAAAGAAGGATTAAGAGCTAATTTAATTTTTCTTTTACTTCTAAGTAAATGAATTATTAGTTAATTATTAATTAAGTTTAGTTTTAGAAAAAGTTAAGTCTCTTAAATATAAGGTAAAAATGTAATTTTTCTTATAAAAATAATTGATTTACGTCTTTTAGAAGAGAGCAGAACAAGACTATCAACCTATCCTAAGTGTGCTTGCATCGCACTACTGGAAGCAGTTTCGCGCGCACGTTTACAAGATTAATTGAGAGACAAACATGTTGATCTTAAAGAAATTGAATCGAAAACTGTTCAGCTATTTAAGTCTTGTACTTTTAGTTACAACATTACTTATCTTTCCACCTGCGTTTCCTACTCAAGTTTCATTTTTAGGCTCACCTGCTATCACATCTAGCGTCAATGCTCAGACAAATCAACCTGAAAGCAAGGAGCCTGAGTTTAGCGATTCTCAACAACCTAAGCTTCCTTTAAGCCCGGAGGAACAAGGGGAAGGTGAGGAAGAAGCGATCGATTTCTTCAAGATGGCAATGGGCGCGATCGCGGGTCTAGTGTTGTTCATTTATGGCGTTACGCGCCTAGCTGAGGGACTAGAAGACGTGGGGGAAGAACGGATGAAACGCCTCCTCAGCAAATTCACTACAAACCGCTTTGCAGGGGTTGCAACCGGAATTGTCGCCACAACATTCTTGGAATCATCATCCGTCACGATCATTCTGGTGATTGCGATGGTAAGCGCCAACATTCTTACTTTTGTACAATCCCTTGGGGTTGTGTTGGGTTCCAATATTGGTACAGCGGTCGGAGCACAAATTATTTCTCTCAATATCGAACTGTATGTTCCTATTTTGATGTTTAGCGGACTATTGGTATTCTTCTTAGGCAAAACGGCTCGTATTAAATCTCTTGGCATCGTTTTGCTTGGGTTTGGATTGATGTTTTATGGACTTGAAGCGATTGACTCAGCAATGGAGCCGTTTCGAGATTACGAACCGTTCTTAAACTTGATGGAGAGTCTGGGTCGTAATCCTGTTTTAGGAGCTTTGCTAGGAGCTATTTTTACGGTGATTATTCAATCTTCTTCAGCCACCGTAGCAATCGTAGTGACGCTAGCAGGCTCCGGTTTGATTGCTTTGCCCGCTGGCATTGCAATTATGCTGGGGGCAGAAGTTGGAACCTGTGCTGATACTCTGGTTGCTACGATCGGACGGGGTAGCGCTGCGTTGCGAACGGGTTTATTCCACCTCTTCTTTAACCTTAGTAGTGCCGTTCTAGGAATCTTTTTAGCTCCACAGTTGGCTCAACTAACTCAAGCAATTTCTGGTGATGATGTTGGACGGCAAGTTGCGAATGCTCAAATGCTATTTAATGGCATTGGCGTTGTTGTCGTCATCGGTTTTTTACCAATCATTGCACGGGCACTAGAAAAGCTAGTTCCAGAAACCATCGCAGATCGTGAGCGGCAGCAACGCCAACTCGAAAAACAGCAAGCGAAAGCTAAAGACTTGCAAGCTGAACCTCTCACTCGTTAAACATGCCTTACACCTGAATCACCCCTTCCACGCTAGATCAATTGAGGAGCAGTGGCTAAGGGCGATCCGAGGCGAAATCAAGATAACACGGCAGTCAAGCGGACGAGCAAGAAATTCTACGCTTCGTTTCGGTGTTGCTTGTCGCCGCTTACTTTTGCCGTTAATAGCTAGCAACAATGCCGAAAATGACCAAATTCGGCATTGTTGTACTTGCGATCGCTTGAGCTAACAATAGTTTGAGACATATTACAAAAAATACGCCATTACTTATTTTCGACAATGCTTCTCAAAAGCTCATAGCGTCCCCTCGCAAACCTGAAAATCAAGTGGGGCGATCGCTGTATTTTGAGCACTGCCCTCGGTAAAAGCGACAAACTGCCAGTGACCGCTCCAGCGATTTAGTAACCCGCTATGGTGGCGAGGAATTTGCCATCATTTTGCCCAATACCTCGCCTGAAGGAGCTGTCCAAGGGGCAGAAAAAATTCGAGCAGCGGTTCAAGCATTACAGATTCCCCATGGCAACTCCCTGGTTAACCAATACGTGACTTTGAGTGTAGGGGGGGCCAGTACCACTCCTACCTATGCAACCTCTCCAAAGATGTTAATTACCACCACGGATCAAGCACTGTATCAAGAAAAGTAGGTGTAGATTTTTATCCAAGCTATGCGCCTTTAATAAGAGTGGGAATTCTTAAGACTGAATGAAGGTTATGCAAATCCTAGGAGGTACAGCAGATGTACGACTATGAGCTCCTGCATCGGTACTTAGAAGGCGAGCGGGACTTTCAAGCCGCTAACCTGAGTCGGATCAATCTTGCCGGCGCTAGTCTAGCTGGAATTAACCTCTCCGCTGCTAACTTAGTGGCCATCAATCTATGCTCGGCCTATCTTCCGAGTGTCAATCTCAGTTGGGCCTTACTTACCGCTGCTAACCTAGGTCAAGCTTTTTTGTATGGAGCCAACCTGAGTTTTACCAAACTGGGCTCTACCAATTTGGCTGAGGCAGATTTAACCAAAGTAAATCTCAAAGGAGCCTTTCTCGCCAAAGCTAATTTGAGTCATGCCAAGTTGAGCGGCACAAATTTGGCTGGGGTCAACTTAAGCGCTGCCAACTTGCAAGGGGTGAACTTGTGTAGTGCTGACCTACGCGGCATTAACTTGCGCTCAGCTAACCTGAGTGGAGCGAACCTCAAGTGGGCGAACTTGAGTGGTGCCAGATTGAGCGGGGCCAACTTAAGCGGGGCCAGCTTAAATGGCATCAAGCTGAGCCAAGCTTACTTGAACGGCGTGGATTTGAGTGGCACAGACCTCAACGGAGTTAACTTAAGCGAGGCCAAGCTCAGTGGGGCTAATTTGCGCGGAGCCAACCTGAGTACCGCCAACCTCAACGAAGCGCAATTACGAGCGGCCAGTTTGATCCGGGCCAGTCTGCGAGCTGCCATCTTAAAGGGAGCTAATTTGCAGGGCGCTGAGTTAGCAGAAGCAGATTTTCAGCAAGCAATCTACGACGAAGCCACCCGGTTTCCATCAGACTTTACTCCCCTGACCCGCGGAGCCCACTGTGAGGACGAGTTACTTTCGGTTTGAAAGGGTGAAACTGGAGGCTGGCAACGACTCATGTAAAAATGAGCTATCCACCTTGAGGGAGTATAAATGCTTACTAAATCTGCTCGTCAGTCGAGTAAGTCATCGCCTCTATTAATAGGCTTGCGGAGATCGAGTAGTTGCGTGCCGAGCAATCATTCTGATTCGGAACCTTGCTGCGATAGATGCTCTAAAACCCAATTCAGCTTAGGTTTTCCGTCCCATCTTGCACTTTTTTGCTCTTATATGAGCTCAATTCCTCATTCAAAACCGTAACTTTCTGTTCAAATGCGCCCGCTAGTCCTTCTTGGAAAGCGATCGCCACTGCCCTGGCTGTCGGTTTTATTTCTCGCCACACCCGCACAAATAATTCATCCATCATCAAAGAGCGATCGCAATCGCCCCAGTGCTGCACTCATCGCAGGTTGTTCAATGTGGATACGCTGAGCAGTAAGAGTAACACTTTGGTGAATATACAAGGCCTCGAAGGCAACGAGGAGATTGAGCTCAACTGCGCCCAGATCAATTGATTTCATTGATATTAGGAATTTCTATAATCAATTTGATTTATTCCGATCCTGCCACTATCTTGATTTCTAAACAGGCTTTTCTAGATGCAGAAGTGAGGATTTTCAGGACTGACTGTATAAATCAACCCTATCAATCACCCAACAATTGATTTTGAGGTAAAAACAGTGCAACTACCTGCTATCTATGCCGACATGTCTGTTGCTTTGCTGCCTGCCCAGTCTGTTTCGACGTTCCCGGTAAATACATTTCTGGAAAATTTGGCGATTCTCCCATCCGGTGATATCTATCTCACCAACCACGAAGTTGGAGAAGTCGTCCAGCTAGATCCAGACGGTAACCTGACGACGTACGCTCAGCTAAGTGGAAAGGTCACTGGCATTGCCTGGATTGAGTCAAATCAGTTCCTCGTCAATGGTTGGAATGCAGAAGGCATCCCCTTTGTTGCCGTACTCTCGGATGGTGAGGTGCAATTCCTCCAAATTTTGCCAGAAGCGCAGTTCCTCACTGGCATCACACCCTTGTCTTCTCGCTATTACCTCATGGCCGATGCCTATCGGGGTGCAATTTGGTCGTTTGATGTCACCACTAAAACCGTCGAGCTTTGGTTGGAGCATTCCCTCCTTGCTCGTAGTGATGAGAACAGCATGTTTCCAGCCGTCAACGGCTTAAAGCGATTTGGCAATAGTCTCTATGCGTCTAATACACAACGGATGTTGCTATTACAGATTCCGTTGGATGAGAGCCTAAACTCACAGGAGCCGGAGATTTTCATCGAGGGGACGAACATTGATGACTTTGCTTTTGATGTTCACGGCAATTTCTATGAAGCTACCCATGTGTACAACAGTGTGATTCGCATTGACCGCGATCGCCGCACAACGATCATTGCCCAGGATGAAGAGGGGGTAACAGGTTGCACGGCTGTCGCCTTTCACGGCACTGATTTGTATGTTGTCAACAACGGCGGGATGTTCTTACCCCCTGCAACTGGCGTGGAACCTGCACAAGTGGTCCGTCTAGCCGTTGGTGTGAGTGGTGCACCCTTGTTGAGTAGGGGCTGAAGGAATGCAGACAGATCCTCCTGTGACAGTGGATGTCGTACAGCAGGTCACGAGGGGTAAGGAGCGGAAATTTGAAGCGCTATTGGAGCAGATTATCAGCACAGCCAGCACCTTTGAAGGGTATTTAGGCTCATCTGTGTTTCGCCCAAGTCATCAAGACGATCACGAATACCGGATTGTCTTCAAGTTTGACCGGTTAGAAAATTTGAAGCGGTGGGAACGTTCGTCTGTCCGCCAGCGGTTCCTGAGTCAAGCTCGCAACCTCACAGTGGATGCTGGCACATTCTCAGTTATTACTGGGTTAGAAACTTGGTTCACTCTGCCTGCAAAACCGGGAATTTTGCCCCCACCCCGTTACAAAATGGTGCTGGTTTCTGGAATTGCCATTTTTGGCATTAATCAGATTTTGACTGTTCTTCCCCTAAATTGGCTGGCACAGCTACCGTCCGTACTACGCCTACTGATTCTCGTTTTTCTAACAACCACGTTGATGACCTATGTTGTAATGCCAAGGCTGACAAAGCTATTGGCGTGGTGGTTATATCCCAAACGTTGAGCATTGTAATGACATGAAGGAGAAATCATAATCTACCTTCATGAAGCAGCCTCAACAGTTACCTGAAGAAATTTTTTTATACTTTCTTTAGGTAGACCAGTTAAACCATTGATTCACTGTTGTTACATCCATTCGGGAAGGGGCAGTTAATCCCAGCTTATCGATCGCTCTCTTCCCAAAATGACTGGAACCCTTATTCTCTCGTTGAGCACTGTTAGCGTCGTTTACACCTTGACCCAGAAATATTTGGCTAAGCTTGAGGTATCTACGCCAGCCGCGCTTTTAGGATAGCCAGAAATACCGAAGCAGATGATTGGGCGAGAGTGCCTGAGTTATGGGTGAGCAAACTTAAGGCTTTGTCGAAAACCACAAGGCTGAGACAAACGGAGTTAATCTAGCAAGCCATCGGACAGCACCTGGGTGAGGAGATCACGGCTCTTGGCGATTGCCTCTCAACCATTGAAACTAAGGTCACAGCAATCAGGCAACGGTTACTTAGATTTGTACAACTTGTTACCGAAAATGCCTCAACTCAACAATGTTTATCAACATACTCTGCAAATTCAGGACAACTACTTTAGTTGTCGAGAGCTATAAATATTTCGGCTCCTAAGTTCGCTTCTCTGTGGCAATGATATGGATATCAATATTTTTGAGGGACTTCAGCAGTTGATGAGTCAGCGACCCACGCAACATCAGTCGCCATAAGGATCTTTGGCTTTCACCAATAACAATCTGAGTAATGTAATAGCTTTTAGCAATCTGTGCGATCGCCTTTACTTTGTCGTAGTTTGTCACTCGAATAAATTCTCCGCCAAATTCCTTACAGAGCCTTTCACAAGTTTCAATATGCAAACTCTCTGCTTTAGTTAGGAAACGGTCAGGGTCATCGACAAACAAGCAGTAAAAGGGAGCGTGCATATATCCAGCGATTCGGGCACCTCGTCGAATCAGTTGGATTGCATTGGGATAGGTTGAGACGCAAACTAACACTCGTTCATGAATGCTGCAAAACGGAGCATCCGCTTTTGTTCCATTTGATGCCTGCTCAAGTGCATCTTCCTCAATGTTGTCAGCAACTTCTCTTAATGCCAATTCCCTTAAGGCTATCAGGTTGCGACGCTGGAAGAAGTTTTGTAGAGATTGGTCAACCTTCTCTAAAGCATAGATTTTACCGTCCTTCAGGCGTTCTTCAAGCGTTTCAGGTGTGACATCAATGACGACTACTTGATCGGCTTCTTCCAGCAGGCGATCGGGAACTCGCTCTCGTACTACAACCCCTGTAATTCGAGCAACGAGGTCGTTAAGGCTCTCTAGGTGCTGAATATTGACTGTTGAATACACGTCAATCCCTGCTGCCAAAACGACTTCCACATCCTGATACCGTTTTTCTCGCTGAGAACCAGGGACATTGGTATGAGCGAGTTCGTCAATGAGAACCAGTTGTGGCTGGCGAGCGAGAACTGCGTCCGTATCCATCTCAGACAAAATGATGTCAGAGCAGTTAATTTGCTGTCTGGGTACTACTTCTAATCCTTCTGCTCGTTGTGCGGTCTCTTGCCGATTGTGAGTTTCCAGTAAGCCAAGTACGACATCAATGCCCTCTTGCCGGAGACGATGCCCTTCCTCCAGCATTCGGTACGTTTTGCCGACACCTGGTGCCATGCCGATGAAGATTTTATGCTTACCTCGATGGGCAGGGCGAATGTAGGTGCTGTCAGGTGGAGGATTTGACGAGTGATACATACTCCAAGCAAGGCGGTTCAATGATTCCTTCCGTACACATAAGCTGAAGGTTCGTGAGATAGATGGTCTAGCTAGCCAATGAGTCTAGAGCGAGGTTAAGCTTCAGTACATTGACACCCGGTTCACCAAAGATGCCTAAGAATCGACCATCCGTATTCTGATTGATCAAATCTTCGAGTTGACTGGGTTGCAGTCCCCGTGCCGTTGCAACTCGCGTAATTTGCGCTCTAGCAGCTTCGGGTGTGATATGAGGGTCAAGGCTGGAACCAGAGGTGTAAAGCAAATCAGCAGTCGCTTGAATACCTGCCTGATTTAATTGGGCGCTGGTTTCTTGAACTCGTGTAAGCAAATCAGAATTAGAAGGAGCGAGGTTACTTGCTCCCGACACACCCGTTTTGAGGATGCCAGACTCATCTTTAGATGGATCAGCCGTGCTGTAGCTGGTGGTACTAGGACGACTATTGAAGTAGCGATCGCTCGTAAAGGGCTGTCCAATCAAGGCTGACCCAACAGGTTGGCCTTGAGCACTGGTCAGAATACTGCCGTTTGCCTGGAAGGGAAAGGCGATTTGCCCAACGGCAACCATAACTAGTGGATAAATCAATGCAGTGATGACCCAAAGTACCAGAGTGGATCGAATAGCTCTACCTGCCTCGCGTGCAAAACTCATTAGAATTTCTCCGGTACAAACATGACAAAGAACAAATAGACCGAGAGTGCAAGGGTTCCCAGCCCTAATAGCCCTAATGCCCAGGCTTGAGAGCGGGAGAATTCATGACTACTAGCGGCGTAAACGACGGGTGCAACAATTAGGTTAAAGCACAGAGCCAGAAACAAGTACAGCGGTAGCTTTTGCCTGCGCCACTCTGACCAAACTTCTGCAACCTCTTCAAGCGCTTGAGTGGGTGTTTGAAGAGATGAGAGTAATAATTTTAGAGAATTGAGTTTCATAGCAATAAGGGGGTTGGCTTAAGGGTTAGGACAGCGGCAGAATCAAGTCGATCGCCTTAATCGCAATAAACGGCGCAATAATACCGCCTAAGCCGTAAATCAAAATGTTGCGTTGTAGTAGTTGATCGGCAGTGAGCGGACGGAACTGCACACCCCGCAAAGCCAGGGGAATCAAGACGGGGATAATCAGGGCGTTGTAAATTAGAGCAGAAACGATCGCGGACTGGGCGCTTTTTAAGCCCATGATGTTGAGTGCACCAATTCCAGCCGCCGCAAAGATGGTTGGGATGATGGCAAAGTATTTAGCGATGTCATTAGCAACTGAGAATGTTGTCAGGGCACCACGGGTAATCAGCAGTTGTTTGCCGATCGTCACCAAGTCAATCAATTTGGTTGGGTCAGAGTCTAAATCCACCATGTTAGCGGCTTCTTTGGCTGCCTGTGTTCCAGAATTCATCGCCAAACCAACGTTGGCTTGCGCCAGAGCTGGTGCATCATTCGTGCCATCTCCAGTCATGGCAACGAGCTTGCCTTGAGCCTGTTCACTGCGAATCACATCAATTTTGTCTTCAGGGGTCGCTTCCGCAATAAAATCATCGACTCCAGCTTCTTGAGCGATCACAGAAGCGGTAATGCGATTGTCCCCAGTGAGCATGATGGTTTTGACACCCATACGCCGTAATTGGTCAAACCGCTCTCGCAGTCCGGATTTCACAATATCTTTCAGGTAAATCACCCCATAGATGTCATTGTCCAGGCAAACAGCGAGGGGCGTGCCACCTAAACGCGACACTTGCTCGTAGGCTTCATCCAATGTTGAGGGCACTTGACCACCACGCGATCGCACAAATCCTTTAATGGCATCCACTGCTCCCTTGCGATATTCCTTGCTATTCAGGTCAGTTCCACTCATACGGGTGCGGGCTGAGAACTCAATTCCTTCTGCGGGTTTACCGTCTAAATCAACTCTGGCACCCAGCTTTTGGGCGAGTTGGACAATCGATCGTCCTTCTGGGGTTTCATCGAACAGACTGGCGAGCAGACAAACGTTCGAGACTTCCTCAAGGTCATGACCATTGACCGGAATAAACTCGTTGGCTAAGCGATTTCCCAGCGTAATCGTGCCCGTTTTATCGAGAACTAATGTATTCACATCACCGCAAGCTTCTACGGCGCGCCCGGAGGTGGCAATGACGTTGAACTGAGCAACTCGATCCATGCCAGCAATGCCGATGGCACTCAACAACCCACCGATCGTGGTGGGAATCAGTGCCACCAGAAGCGAGATGAGGATAGCGATGCTGGTTCCGGAACGGAGACTGTTTCCTGCCTCTGTGCCTAAAGCGTTATCCAGGAAACCCGCAATGTAGCCAGAAATCGAAGGAGTTGTGGCGACGACAATCAGAAACACCTGAGTTAGCACTGCCAGCAAGACCGTCAGGGCAATTTCATTCGGAGTTTTGCTGCGCTCGGCTCCTTCTACTAGAGAGATCATGCGATCGATGAAACCCTGACCCGGATCAGAGGTAATTCGAATTACCAGTTCATCTGAGAGGAGACGAGTTCCCCCTGTGACCGAACTGGCAATGTCTGTTCCCGGTTGCTTCAGAACCGGAGCCGATTCTCCAGTAATCGCAGATTCATCGACAGACCCTAGTCCCTGAAGGACTTCCCCATCGGCAGGAACCATGTCTCCAGCAATGACTTTCACTTGATCACCTCGGCGCAACTCGGTTGAATTAATCTCTTGAATCGAACCATCCGGTAGCATTTTGCGGGCAGTCGTGTCAGAGCGGGTCGATCGCAGAGCGTCTGCCTGTGCCTTGCCTCGTCCTTCTGCCACCGCTTCAGCAAAGTTGGCAAACAGAACCGTAAAAAACAGGATGAGCGTGATGATGCCATTCAGTAACCGCTGCTGTCCAACTTCTCCCTGAACTGTGCCAAACAGATTGGGATTGATAGTAACAAGCAAGGTGACGATCGTCCCTAACCACACCACGAACATGACCGGGTTTCGCACCGCCACACGCGGATTGAGTTTAACAAATGATTCTCGAATTGCCCGTTGGTAAAGTCCTTTGCGATCGGCTTTGGGAGTATGGTTGCGATCGCCCCGACGACCACTGGGCACGCGAATTGAACGTGACTTCTCTAGTTTCATAGTGATCGATTACCCAATCCCTCTCGCAATTTGAAATGCTTCTGCAACGGGACCTAATGCCAGCACTGGCAAGAACGTGAGTGCGCCCAAGATTAGAACCACACCGGCTGTGACTCCGGTAAATAACCCCGTATCGGTGCGTAGTGTTCCTGCCGTTTCGGGCACAGGTTGCTTACGAGCCATGCCATCTGCTAGCAGCAGCAATGACACGATGGGAATATAACGTCCTGCCAGCAGGCTAAAACTAGTGCTCAAATTCCACCAAAGGCTCCCATCGCCTAACCCTTCTAAGCCAGATCCGTTGTTGGCAGCAGCAGAAGCGTACTCGTAAATCACCTGTGACAATCCATGAAATCCGGGATTACTAATGCCCGCCAGTTGCCCAGACGATGCCAAGGTAATAGCAGATGGAATCAAAACAGCGATTGGGTGAATCAGCAACAGGAGAAAAGTTGCCAGTACAACTTCCCGTTTCTCAATCTTGCGTCCCAAGAATTCAGGGGTGCGTCCGACCATTAAGCCTGTGACAAATACCGCCAGAATCAGGTAGGCAAAGAGATACGCCGTTCCCGTTCCCTGTCCACCAAACACAATTTGCAGAAACATGTTGGACAGGGTGACAAAACCGCCATTGGGCATTAATGAGTCGTGCATGCTGTTGATCGCACCACACATACTGGCGGTTGTGAATACGGCAAACAGAGCAGACTGTGCCCAGCCAAATCGAACTTCTTTCCCTTCTAAATTAGGGGCTTGACTGCCTAGGAGTGCATTCACCGCAGGATTGCCCTGATACTCTCCGATCGCCGTGATCGCAATAAAGACAACTAGGAGCGCCAGCGGAATGCAATACACCAACCAGGCTTGCTTCAAGTTATTTGCGAAGATGCCATAGGTAATGATCATTGAGGACGGAATCACGAGCATTGCAACTAGTTCAACCAGATTCGTGAATCCATTCGGGTTCTCAAAGGGGTGTGCCGAGTTGATGCTAAAGAATCCGCCGCCGTTCTCGCCCAACTCCTTAATAATCTCGAAGTGAGCAACGGGACCACGGGCGATCGCCTGACTGATTGCCGGATTCTCTAAAGTTGGCACGACGGCTGGACCTGCTAACGTTTCTGGTATTCCAGCCGCGATGAAGAGGACTGCACCGACCATACTGATGGGCAATAGAATCCGAGTGATGGACTGGATCATATCAACATAGAAGTTACCCAACGGTCTGCCCGTCAACCCTCGGATGAAAGCGATCGCTACTGCAATGCCCGTTGCCGCCGAAGTAAACATCATGAAACCCAGAGCCGCAAACTGACTGAAGTAGCTGTAGGTTGTTTCGCCGGAGTAATGCTGCTGATTCGTATTCGTCACAAAGGAAATCGCTGTGTGCAGAGCCAGATCCCAAGAAGGCGCGCTTAAACCAGTGGGATTAAAGGGTAATACGCCTTGAAGCATGAAAATCAGGTAGATAAACACCAGCATCGCCAGGTTGCTATACAGCACTGCCCTGGCATATTGCCATCCGGTCATTTCCTCGCGTGTCCGCGCTCCACTCAGCGTGAAAATAACTTGATCGAGAGAACTGAGCACTGGGTCCAGAAAGGTGCGTTGCCTCATAAATACACGTGCCATGTAGCGACCAAAAAATGGCGTAATTGCCACTACAATCACCAGCGTTAATACAATCTGAATCCATCCTTGCAACATAATTCTGTTGAACTCGAATATGAGCCACAAGCCATTGCTGATTCGTTATGACCTGGCAATGGCTATCCCCTATTGATAGTGAAACTTCAATTCAAGAATTACAAGGTATAGAGCAGCGTTTATTATGCTTTTTGGACTATTGATATAGTCTTAGAAAGTGATGTTTAGGAAGTATTTAGAAGGTGTTTAGATGATTTCTATACCTGCAAATATAAGTTTGTATCTAAACGCGAATTAAGTTGTACTTCCAGGGAAATTTACTTAAAGTTAGCTAAACTTTCAAGAATAGGGCTAGCTCAGTCATTGTTCTCCTTGTTTCAGTAGCCGAATGTTGTACTCTCAACGTACTTTTTATTTAAAGGACCGGCATTTCAAAACATTTTGGTTAGTGATAGGACTTTTTGCAGTGCTTTTCTTTCTGGAGTTGGAAACTCCCCCTGATTACGTATTTGGCTATCTCTACATTGGTCCAATTCTGCTGGCAAGCGTTCACTTGAGCCGGAAGGTCGCCTTTCTGCTCACTCTGGTCGCCTGTATTTTCACTCTGATAAATATCTGGTTACCAGGACTCGAAACTGTTGAAGCTCCCACAATCGCCAGTCGAATCATTGCAACATTTGCACTGATCGTGACGGGTGTATTGAGCGATCGCAATCGCTTATATCAGCAGACCGTACTCCAGCAACAAACCAAATTAGAGGCACAGGAGAAGTTGGCAAGTGTGCGAGAAGACTTTGCCTCCGCCCTAACTCATGATTTAAAGACTCCTTTGTTAGGAGCGATCGAAACGTTAAAAGCCTTTCAGCAGGGCACCTTTGGCGCGGTTCAATCCAGTCAGCAACGTGTTTTTGCAACAATGGTACGTAGCCATAAAACAACGCTGCAAATGGTTGAAACCCTGCTGGATGTCTACCGAAACGATACGGAGGGGTTACAGCTTAATCTTGCCCCAGTGGATCTGGTGGCGATTGCAGAAGAAGTTACTGCAACCATGACTGACCTGGCTGCTAGTCGCCGGGTTCACATCTCTCTCCGCTATGGAGCCTCGGATTTTCGCCAGTTTCTTTGGGTTAAAGGCGATACATTACAACTTCAACGGGTCATTGCAAATCTGCTCACTAATGCCATTAACCACTCCCCTCGGGGTGAACGGGTTGAAATCATCCTGGAAGCTGGTTCTTCGTCTCAAACCGTGAAAGTAATTGACAATGGAGCGGGCATTAAGCTAGACGAGCTTCTCCACCTATTTGAACGATTTTATCAGGGACAGAGCGATCGCCAGGCAAAAGGGTCAGGCTTAGGGCTTTACCTGTCCCGCCAGATCGTAGAGGCACACGGCGGTACAATTTGGGCAGAGAATCGGCAATTCACTGGGGCAACCTTTGCCTTTCGGCTCCCGACCCTCCCCTATACCCCTCCCCGCTCCGCTTAAGATGGCATTTCCACCACTCAAAATTCTTCTGGTTGAGGATGACGAACTCTTTCGTCTTGGCTTACGGGTGCGGTTAGAGCAAGAGTCAGGGCTAGAAATTGTGGCAGAGGCGGAAGATGGGGAAACAGCAATCGAGATAGTTAAATGTCACGTGCTCAACATTGTCGTTCTTGATATTGGGCTACCGGGTCTGGGTGGGATTGAAGCCTGTCGGCAAATCAGAAAGTTAGCTCTAAATTTGCCAATTCTTGTACTAACTTCCCACACGCAAAAAGCTTTAATTAACCGAATCATCGAAGTTGGGGCACAGGGTTACTGTGTTAAAGGTGCACCATCACATAGCTTAATTCTCGCAATTCGATCGGTCGCTGTCGGAGCATCGTGGTGGGATTCTGCCGCTACAACTGAAATTCGGGCTGCCTTTGAAAATAACTCCGGTACTACTGCAACTAGAGACTCGGAAAAAATGCCACCTGTTCTGACTCGACGAGAACAGGAAATCCTAGCTTTAATTACCGATGGCAAAACCAATCAGGAAATCGCCCAAATACTGTACATCGCCCCTGGAACAGTGCGAGTCCATGTTCATGCAATTTTGCAGAAGCTGGACGTGCGCGATCGAACTCAGGCTGCTATCATCGCAATTCAAAACAAATTGATTGCTCGGGACTTACTATCCGAGCACTAAAGTGCCAAATATCTTAGGTACTAATCGAAACATTACCGGTAGTGGACTAGACCTGGCCTATGAATCTGCCTTCATTGTCCAGCTCGCTCTATGAAGAGTCCTGCCCCTGGTGAGTCGGAGTCAACCCTAGCCACAACCACTGCGAGCGTGCAGGTGCTGCTTCAACAACTGCCGAGCGAACGGCTAGTGGGACGCTGCCAACAAGGAGGGTGACCAGAGAGATCCGCTTTTACAGAACTCGTCCGACGCTACCAATCCTCTGTGGACCGCTTACTCTATTATTTAACTCCCCATGGGTCAGAGCAGACTGACCTCGCTCAGGAAGTGTAGATAGGGGTTTATTGCCAAATCAAAGGCTTGCGGGAGTCTGAAAACTTTCCCCATTGGTTGAGAAGCATCACAATAAATCTGTTTTACGATGCCCTGCGCCGCCGCAAACGGGCTCCTCATGTCCGCTCTCTCGATGCACCTCAACCGTTCTATAAGCGGGAGATCGCTGGGGAATCTGCCTCCCTTTTTCCAGAACCAGAAGGAGAACTTGCGGCGGGAGAGGTCTATCAGCAACTGCGACAAGCCATCTTAGACCTCCCTCCCCTCTTTCGCACAGTGATCGTGCGGCGGGAGATTGAAGACCTACCCTACGAAGCGATCGCTCAAGTGACTGGTGTTTCCCTCGGTACTGTTAAATCCAGGCTTGCTCACGCTCGCTACCATCTCCAGCAGCAATTACAACTCTACAGCGATCGCGATCGTTGAATACGGACTCAGCCATCAAGGACTATCAAAAAAGGGATATAAATTGACGAGGCTGAAACGACCTGAAATTAGGGCGAGAGTTTGGAGTTAAAGCCCTATCAAAAAATGGTCCTTTTTTGATACCCTGGCGGCATGAAGCAAACCACTTGTGCTCTCTACCTTCGAGTTTCAACTCTCGATCAGGGCCAAGATACTGATAACCAGCTTTTGCAACTGCAACAATTTTGCGATCGTTAAGGTTGGGAAATTGCAGCCACCCAATTATGTAAGACCGACTCATTATTATTGAGTAGATCTTGCTTTAACGCTTGAAACTGCATCAAGTTTTGGTATCGATCAAAGTTGGTCAAATTTCATTCAATTGTGAGGAGCGATCGCTTCCAGAAGTAAGGGCGATCGCGGCTGGCGCTACTGGGTATTGGAATTACTAAAGTCTGAGCTCACTGAGGAAATAACCACCGTTAGACTTTGCCAAAGGATGACTCTACAAGCCTAGCTGAGCTAGTCTGTGAGCTAATGACTTTTGCTTTTATCGGGGTACTGATATGACTTCTCGTCAGGGGTTGTTGAGTCTAGTCATGGCAGTCTTGATTTTACCTCTGGCTGTGAGTTGGAGTCCTAGCAAGTCACTATCTGAGTTACCAGGGCAGGCACAGACGAGCCAAGCGGCGAAAACAGCAGCAGCGCGGTTGTTGAATTTGGGTCTGAAGCAATACTCATTGGGCCTGCAGCAACACTCATTGGGCCTGAAGCAACTTGAAGCGGCTCTGCAATCTTGGCAACAGGCGTTAGGGTTCTATCGTCAACTTCAAGACCGTCAAGGTGAGGGAAGAGTCTTGGGGCTGCTCGGCGATGTCTACATGATTTTAGCTACCAATATAGACATCTACGACCAAGGCATTGACCATTACCAAAGAAGTTTAGCCATTGCTCGCGAGACCAAAGACCGTCAAGGCGAGGTAAAGGCTTTAATGCGGTTAGGGATGGTTGGCTATGGTAATTCGGGAGACTACAACGTAGCCATTGAATATTACGAACAAAGCTTAGCCGTCGCTCGCGAGCGCAAAGACCGCCAATCCGAGGTAGAGATCTTGTGGCAACTCGGTAGCAATTATGCAGGTTTAATTACTACCTCTATTTATCGGGGAGACCACAACAAACCCATTGAATATTACGAACAAAGCTTAGCGATCACTCGCGAGATCAAAGACCGCCAATTCGAGGTAGAGCTCTTGCGGAGCCTAGGTCATACTTATCAGGAGATGGGAGACGGCGGCAAAGCCATGGACTATTACCAACAAAGCTTAGCGCTTGCTCGCGATCGCAAAGACCGCCGAGCTGAGGGATCTGCTTTGGGGGCTCTAGGAGTTGTCTATGAGGATTTAGGAGACTGTAACAAAGCCATTGAGTATTACGAACAAAGCTTAGCCATCGAGCGCGAGACCAAAGATCATCTGGGCGGAGCGCCTGTTGTCTTTTATAGCGAACCTAGGAGTTGTCTATGAGGGCTTAGGAGACTGCAACAAAGCCATAAACCATCACCGGGTATCAAACATTTGTGCAATCGCTAAGATCCAGTACAGGCAGCGGATAGATGAAACGTGGGATGCAGTGATCGCATCATTTAATAAGTGAGAATTTGAGAATTTGGAAAAATCCGAAACAAACTATTCAAATTCTCGCAACTTTAATACTGAAACCCCTTACACAGTGGGCATGTGAGAGCTGACAGAGATTGAATCTTCGTCGTTTCCTGGCTGAAACTCATTGAGTTTTGTAAGTCGAACAACGACGGAATAGGTAGTTCAACTATGAATAATTCGCCAACAGTGTCTATGCTACCTTTACCCCAGCAAGGCTGCACTGTTTTGCTAGTGATATACGACAATCAAATTCTGGATATTGCCGATCGCATTGTGTATATGAAGGATGGCAGGTTAAAAACCAATACAGTAACGGCAGCGATCGCTAAATAAAAGTATCCTCAACCCGTAAATCAAATGACTTTTCCAATGGTTCAACGCCTGCTCATTCCGTGCCTTTTGCTCTTCGTCGTTAGCTGCAACACGGGGGCTCCTCTTGAATCCACGACCCCTCCTGAATCGACAACCTCTTCCAATCCTACTTTTTCCACCTCCCCTACCACTTCCGTCCCATCAACGGCAGTAGACTCCACCTCCGATAGCATCAGTCCATCGACTCAGCAAAGTACCACTAGCTTGGCGCTGAGCGCAGAGGGTTTGCAACTTGTTAAGCAGGACACTGGCTCGACTCGATTACTCCCATTTGGTGCAGAGCGCGAGCAGGTAGTCGCAGCCGTTAGTAAGGTGCGTGGAGAACCAGCCGAGCAAAGCAGAAGCGCCGATTGTGAGCTTGAATCCACGACGTGGGCAGATGGACTTATTTTATCTAGTTTAGACGGACGCTTCGTTGGCTGGCATATGAATGCTCAAGGCTCAAAGGCAGCTAAGACGTATACGACAATGGCTAATATCGGTATCGGTTCTACCCGTGCGGAACTGGAGGAAGCCTATAGCACTGTTGTCAAACAAACATCACTTGGCAGCGAGTTCTCGGCAGGGAATCTCTTCGGAATTCTAGACAGTACTGGAGCAGACGCAAAAGTGACGGACCTCTGGGCTGGAAGAATATGCATCTTTCGATGAGCTCTCGCCAATTTGAAGCTGCGGGCAACGTTGAAGAACCAGAGTATTCGAGATCCACTCACGGGGCTATTCAACCGTTTTTATTGTTTTCATGTTCTAAAAACACCCGGAATTGCGCTTGTAGCATGGGTGTTTTTGCATTTTTTAGGCCAAAATTAGTCCAGCTCGTTGTAGTACAGGTAGATTGAGTCTGGTTCAAACTTTTCTATAAATGGATGAAAGGGGGAGTAGGCAAGGCAGCGATCGCTCTCTTAGTTTGTTACAGATGGCTGGAAGGTCTATCCCAGGTTCATTGAGGTAGAGGACCAGACCCTCAGCAAAACCTCTATGACTCGGGGGGAGGGAGAGAACACTCGCTGCTCCACTCTTTGAGGTATCGAATGGTGCTGCTGCCAGCTTAACTTCGTTCATTACTGTTTCAGCAACGCCATGTTTAGGTGATGCGTAAACGTTCAATGTCTTTAATCGGCGGCGCACCAAACAGGCGAGAATATTCACGGCTGAACTGTGAAGGGCTTTCATAACCAACCTGATAGGCAGCGTTGGTTGCATCAGCATTCTCGGCAAGCATCAGTCGGCGTGCTTCCAATAGCCTCAACTGTTTTTGATATTGCAGCGGGCTCATGGAAGTAACTTGCTTGAAATGGCGGTGGAATGATGCCGGAGACATATTTGCTTGCGCGGCGAGCTCCTCAACCCGCAGCGACTGGGTGAAATCAGCTTTGATTCGTTTAATTACCTCAGCCACGCGCTGCATATTGCTGCCAGAGGTAGCAATTTGGCGGACGGCTTCACCCTGTTCACCTGTTAAAAGGCGGTAGTAGATCTCGCGAATCATCATCGGTGCTAGGAATGGGATATCCTGTGGCGTATCTAAAAGCTGTGTCAGCCTGATAGCGCAATTAATCAACGGTGCATCAGCATCGCTAACGAACAAGCCTCTCACTGAGTTTTCTTTTCTATCTGGGCCAAGTTGGGTATGGGCAATAATATCGCAGAGTTGGACTGGGTCTAAGTTGAGCTTGAATCCCAAATACGGCTTGTCTGGTGTTGCTTCGACCACAAATCCACTGAGCGGCAAATCCACTGAGACCACTAGATATTGAGCTACGCCATACTGATAAGCTTCCTCACCTAGCAATGCTTCTTTTCTGCCCTGAACAACGATACCGAGAACTGGTTCAGCCACACCACACATCGCGGTCGATACAACAGATTCCCGCATAAATTCCAAATGAGGAATCGTGGTTTTGTGGATACCATCCCCCTTAACATTGGTGTGCCGAGTTACTAATGCTGCCAGTTCTTGACACGCATTCTTGGCTTGATTGGGCTTCCGTATTATCACCATGCTGGCTTCCTGGTTGATTCAGCCGTGCTCATGCGCTCATTATAGAGAGTATTCTCACTTAGCAAGATTTACTTGAGAGGATTAGGCAATGACATGCGAGGTTTGTGTATTTAGCGCCAATCTCCTTGAGCCTATGATGAACCCAGGTCGAGAAAGCGCTGAAAGGATAAGGCAATGACACCAGACATTATAGAAATCACTTGAATAACCGGAGCAAGCCGAGGGTTGGGTAAAATACCGCTTTGTCACTTGCCAAAAAGGGACTGACGTCATTCTGACGGATCGAGCAACGAAGCAGAAGCCGAAAATATTGTCGCTGCAACCGCAGTTTTACTAGCTAAGGACAACTGCTGGGTGAATGCTCAGAGAATTGGAGTCTCTAGCGGCATGCTTCTTTAATTCACACTAATCGAAACAAACAGAAACCACACCATGATGAACGTAGAGAACAAAGTGATTGCGATCACCGGAGCCAGTAGCGGCATTGGGGAAGCTAGTGCTAAATTGCTGGCTGAGAACGGTGCAAAGGTGGTTCTAGGGGCACGGCGCACCGAAAAGTTAGAAAAGATTGCCGAAGAAATCCGTAAACAGGGTGGCACCGCGGAGTTCAAAGCGCTAGATGTCACCGATCGCGAAGATGTAAAAGCATTCATTCACTTCGCCAAAGACAAATTCGGTCGTGTCGATGTGATCTTTAACAATGCAGGTGTCATGCCCCTATCGCCGATGAATGCCTTGAAGGTCGAGGAATGGGACCACATGATTAGCGTGAACATCCACGGTGTATTGAATGGCATTGCGGCGGGGCTGCCCATCATGGAAGCACAAGGTGGTGGACAATTCATCAATACTGCGTCCATTGCGGCCCATGTGGTAGCGCCTACTGCTGCAGTCTATTGCGCGACCAAGTATGCAGTTTGGGCCCTCTCTGAGGGACTGCGCCAGGAGTCAAACAATATCCGCATCACCACCATATCCCCCGGCGTAGTTGAGACGGAACTCGGCTCTGATATTACAGATGATGCATCCAAAGGTTTTTTGCAAGAACTCCGCAAAACAGCGTTAACTTCAGATGCGATCGCCAGAGCGGTCTTGTATGCAGTGTCCCAGCCAGATGATGTCGATGTGAACGAAGTGATCGTCCGTCCGATTCGCCAAATGATGTAAGCATTAGATGACATCATAAAACCACCACTAGTCATCACTCCATGAATCACTTCATCTTTTGGGCCCTTGGGTTTGGCACCTTATGGGTCGGTCTGAAGCTATTTGACGATGAAGTGATTCTGATTGTCTCTATTTTTGTCGGTTTGGGTTTCATCCTGGCTGGATTGATTGCAGCTCCACTGTCGCTGCAAATTCCGATTGAAATCACATCAGTGATCGTCTTGTTCAATGTTTGTATGCAATGTATTCAATGGGGCGATCGCTCTTAAAGCGCTCTCTACAACCTATAGCTGAAGAGTGCTTTATTATTTCCATGAGAGGGCTGCAAATCCTTTACTCCAGTTCAAGCTGGCAAATATTTGGTCGGATACTGTTGGTAAACCTTGACTGGGATCACCTATTTGGTCGGATACTGTTGGTAAACCTTGACTGGGATCACCTCGGCTATTTTAAGAGCAATCTCCCCAGTTTTCAGAGGTAACTTGCCATGTCCCTCTCAGTTGAGCCCATTTCTCCGGTTCCTCCCAAAACTGCCTGTGTCGCCAAAGCTGCTTTTCCAAAAGGCAATGCCTATTTGACACTCAGAGACGAGTTAGGACCTATTTTTGGAAATGCAGATTTTGCCAGCTTATTTTCTACAACAGGGCAACCAGCAGTACCGCCGTGGCGACTGGCGCTGATCACACTCATGCAATTTCGGGAAAACCTCTCTGATAGGCAAGCTGCTGATGCGGTGCGTTCTCGCATTGACTGGAAATACTTGTTGGAGTTGGAATTAACCGATGCAGGATTTGATTTCAGCGTGTTGAGCGAGTTCCGTCAGCGGCTGATTGAGGGGAAAGCAGAACATCTATTGCTTGAGCGGCTATTGGAACACTGTCGCGTTCTGGGGTGGGTCAAAGCTCGGGGAAAGCAACGGACCGATTCTACTCGAGTGTTCGCCTCCATTCGGACCCTAAACCGATTAGAGCTAGTCGCAGAAGCGTTTCGAGCCGTCCTCAATGAACTGGCAACGTATGTACCAGAAGGGGTTAGGCAAATTGCTTTAGAGCCTTGGTTCAAGCGTTATGGAAGTCGAATTGAGGACACTCGATTACCTGAAAGTACAGCTGGGAGAGGCTTATGCTCAAACGGTAGGAAATGACATTTACTATCTGCTGGAATGTCTAAAAGCATCTAATCTTTCAATCGACTGGCAACAACTACCCAGCATTATTGCTCTAGAACTGGTTTGGCAACGACATTATGACATCGTCACCGTTGACAAGACTGGAGCTAAGCAAGTGCGATTCAAACCCAAACGAGAATTAGCGAAGTCCGCTGAAGGCATTGAATCTCCCTATGACATTGAGGCTCGCTATCGCAGCCGTTATGAGATGAGTTGGACAGGATACATAGTGCATGTGAGTGAGACTTGTGATGACGATGAGTGTCATTTGATTACTCAAGTAATGACAACGCCTGCAACCGTGCATGAAGCCCAATGCACTGGAGCCATTCATCAGGCATTGCTAGACAAGAACTTGCCACCTAGCGAACATTTCGTAGATTCAGCGTATGTTGATGCTCATCTACTAGTGGAGGCTCAAGCACAGATCATCACGATGGTGGGACCGACTCGTCCTAATGTCACTTGGCAGACCAGAACCGAGAATGCCTTTGACTTCACCCAATTTACTGTGGACTGGGAACAGCAACGTGTGACTTGTCCGCAAGGAAAGCAATCCATTTCCTGGTCTCCTTTAATCGGGCAGGACGGTCATCCTGTGTTCAAAGCTAGGTTTTCCACATTGGACTGTAGCCTTTGTCCAGCCCGCTCTCAATGTACTCGGGCTAAACTGCCGTTTGCACGCAGTTTACTGCTGATGCCGCAGCCTCAGTATGAGGCACTCAAGGTAGCCAGGGCGATTCATGCTAGTGCCGAGGGACAACAGCGCTATCAGCGCCGAGCTGGAATTGAAGGAACACTTTCCCAAGGAGTGCGAGCGTTTGGCTTAAGGCAAAGTCGCTATCGAGGTCTGTCAAAGACGCATTTGCAGAATATTGCCATTGCCGCAGCGATGAATCTCGATCGCTTAGTCAACTGGTTGACAGGAGTGCTGAGAGCAAAAACTCGGATTTCCCGTTTCGCGGCTCTAGCTCCAAATTAAGGCAGGTGTGATCCCCATCGAATTTCGCCAACAGTATCTGGTCGTTTAATTTACTCTTCCCTTACCTAAAACAAAATGCAGCTTCTACTACTCAATACCTGTAAATAAATTCGTTTCCAAATCAACGTCTCAATTCTTCCTAAAGCGGATGAGTTTGTTTACGGGCATGCCCACAAGCTGGCTCGCATCTTCTATCATTTTTGGACCTCAGGTGGCACCTATGCAGATCCTGGGATGAATGCATACGAGCACCAACATCAAGAACGGGTCATCAAGCATCTCAAGAAGAAGGCCCAAGCACTTGGCTTTGATCTCATAGCTCAACCGATTCCCCAAGAGTGTGTTTCTTAGGAGTAATCCTTCAAGCTGCTATTCTCTGCGACGTCGACTAATGAAAATCGCCCCACAAATTGTTAGTAAGCCTCCTGTAAAAATGACATTACTTCTTTCTCGGAGAACCGTTTCGTATGGCTTATTATGATACTTCTGAATTGTAAATTTTCCGTCTTCAGAATAATAAGATACTGTTCCAGGTGGGGGGTAGACAGTTCCTAAACCTATTAGTGCTATACCTAATACGAAAATAACCCATCCAAATACACGCATTTTCTTAATTCTTTAAGACTCTAGGATATTCTGCTGACTCTCCAACTGTCAGTGAGGAGCAGTACCCTCCCGTGAAGCCTAACGGCAAGAGCAGGTTAAATCGAGCTGGCGAATCAAAAGTGCCAAGTGACTCTAGCTAAAACCTCGGCTTCACTCCCGCTTGCCTACACCTAGCACGTATCAATTCAAGGTATCTGCTATTGGTCCTTTGGGCTGTCGGGAAGGCAGTGAAGCGTGACGGTCACGCGGATCAGTGTAGGTTTGGTCCAGCTCATGCTTCCCATTACGTTCAACTAGCGTGAGTGTTCGGGCGGCGATAGGGCCGCTATTTTCGCAGCTATGAATAATATTAGTAATTACTAGCTTCAGCCCTTTGTTGCGCTTTTCAGGGTTCTTGAGCTTCAGATCATACTGAACGCCTTTGCCAATCAGCTTCTGTGTCCAGTAGTAACGCCAGTTGTCCCTCAAAGTGAATGTAGTTGCCTTGATTGACGCTGTATCAATCAACCAATCCCCATTCATTTCATCCGTTACCCAACTTTGGGTTCGAGGTTGTTTATCGGCATCGATTGTTGGCATTGAAGTGGTGCGATTACAACCCATTAGTAATAGGATCACTCCCACCGACACTCCTGCGATCGCTTTCCACTTCATTAGTCACTCCTAGTAGATAGGATTAGCCTACCAACCTGACCAGGTAGTTCATCCATTTTGACATTTCTTTCAATCCCTCTCAGCTCTCACATGCCCACTGTGTAAGGGGTTTCAGTATTAAAGTTGCGAGAATTTGAATAGTTTGTTTCGGATTTTTCCAAATTCTCAAATTCTCACTTATTAAATGATGCGATCACTGCATCCCACGCTTCATCTATCCGTTGCCTGTGCTGAATCTTAGCGATCGCACCCAGCTCATGCCACATCTTTCGGAGTCCAGCTCCTTATGGTTTTTACCAAATACTTTTTGTGCCGACGCTTGATGCTCAATTGCTGTCGTTTGCGATTGCGTAGTAGGGCACGGAGGAAGGCCAACCCTGCTGCGTTGACTGAACCAGGAAGACTAGGAAACTCATTTCCATCAACCTGTTCGTTGATGTTTAATACCTGGCCCTCCAGGCCGATCAGAACCTCTTTCTGAGTAGACCAAGTGCCAGGACTTAAATCCACACGCTCTAAGCTCTGGCTATCCGCCACTGCACCCCATCGAGTCCGATCAGGCTGAGCCAGTATCACTGAGCGCCGAACCCGAACTATGCTCCCCTTCACAGACACTAGTTGAGGATCTACGAAGTGTTCATCCCCTGCTTCTGAGTGGCAAAGCTCTATCCATTCATGGGCATCACAATCGATTTTTGTAGTCATCTTCTTTTTCGATCCTGCTCATTTCTTACCAATCGCTTACTCCCTTCTCTTGACCCTTCCCGCTCCTCTCGCAACTCTCGCTTGAGATCCCGGATGATCGCAGTGTGCCGATTGCGATCGCCTTCAAGAAGCCACAACTCAAATTCAAAATCGTTCATGCGGCTAATTGTGCCTCCTCGCACACAAGATTAAGTTCTTCTCTCTGAGCGCACGGTCAAGTTCCACATTAGCTCAATCTTCACTAAGCTCAACGCCTCGAGTCGCACGGAAGCGGTCACCCTGGGAATGCGACAAGGGTTAATTTTTATTTGACTTCTACAACCCACACCTGCTGCGCCTCATAGAATTCGCCTCGCTGCTCCAAGGGGCAATCTCCTAGCAGAAGGGCCAACCACACCTGCACCAAAGGCATCTCTAGCGATCGCTGTAACTCCAGGAGCGAAACCGATGATCGAGCGGAGGCTTGCATCCAATAATTGATTGCCTCGACCCAAGCGGTCATATCCTCTTCATGAGCGACCCCTAGCGCTCGGTTAAACACCTCGGCTTCCGTTAAGCCTGGATCTTGACTCATCTGTTCATCGAGCACTTGCAAGAGTGCTGCTTGATCCAGCTCTCCGACGACTGATCGCTCATTCTCAACTGAGTTCCAGGGCGATCGCTGGGGTACTTTCCTGGCCCAACTTAAAGGTGGCTCAATAAACTGCTCTAAATCTACCTGCATGCTCTGGTGCACATAGCGATCAAAAGCATCGGTAGGCATCACCGGACCCTCCTCACTGGTGGCAGCTTCCAACTCCTCAAACATCTGCACCGATCGCTCTTGGAACACCTCCGTGATCTGGGCGATCGCCTCTGCAGCTATCGCCAACTGTTTCGGTGTCTCCTGATCTACCAAGGTGAGATCGAGTAACTGCCACAACTGATCCAGCTCTGCGGCCTCTGGCACCTCCGTCGCTTCACTCAAACTGGCCCAAAGCTGCAATTCCAACTGCTCTACAGAACTCATCGTTTGCTGGTGGGGTGATGAATACAAGGACGAATGGGACACAGTTCTGGGTCAAATCGCTCTTGACTGGCAAACTTGCGAATGCCATAGCGCTCGTCCAGCAGCGCCAATAGGTTCCTGACATACGTATGCACCTGAGAAGGAACCAGACCCATACAGTGAATTGGTTGCACCACAGCTACCTGTTGTTGGCCCTGTCAAATTTGGGCGGCGATCGCATGGACTGGAGTATCTGCTCCCGCTCAGCGATAAACCACGAGGATAGCTGTCCAGACATCTGTGAACTCGCTGACATCAATCGCTAACTCTTCTAACACTGCCGTTTGTCGCTGCCGATTGCGAGCTTGATTGCGGCGATCGCGGTGACGCGCATGAGAGCGTCGGTTGTAGCAGACCTTGGGGGTCCAGCACCCATCTCCTTCAGGGCCATGCAGTGCTTTGGCTTGCTCCGCACTCAACATGGCACAGCGTAGACACTTCTCTAGAATCTTGCGAGTTTTAGGGACGGCTGACTCTGTATCTAGTGAACGCGAGCGGATTCGCTTTGGGGAAGTTGAAGCTATAGAGCAGAACTAGAGAGTGATGAAGCCAAGCGATCGCACTCCACTTGAGTTGGCGATCGCCCTAGTGCTTAGATTGTAAGCCTTTCGTTGTGCCGATTTCTAATTTTGTCTCAGGTGAGTAATAGGCAAGAGAATAGGCATTCTCTGGAATTAGAATTCGAGGTAAAATTTATCAAGCTCTCCCCACCAACCTTTACCGATTGCTTTGCTTTCAAATCACCGGGAGTACGATCGCTCTGTTCCTCCTTACGAGTCTGCTGATGAAACCCATTCCTACGCCTCAGATTGTGCCTCTCTCCCGTCGTAACGACCCTCTCACCGACTCAATCGAGTCTGCGAGCATCGACGAATCGAGTGCTGAGCTTACGAGACGATGCGATCGCTGAGTTTCTCCAAGCGAAGAACCTAGCTCCGAAGAGCGAAAAGGCTTATCGTCTGGATCTTAGTCGCTTTACTCGGTGGTGTGACTTGCCGGGGTCTCCTTATCAGCAGCAGCCTTGGCGAGAGGTCAGTGCACGGCAGCTGCGGCACTTCAAGACTTACTTGCAGCAAGAGTTGCAACTGAGCGCTGGTACGGTTCGGCGCACCCTCAGTACCTTGAAGCAGTTCTTTGACTGGTTGCAGGACCACAAGTACATTCAGACGCATCCAGCTCGAACCTTGGAATTGCCTGAAGCTTCGGAGCCGACAGCGAAGGATTTGTCGGCTGAAGAAATCGAATGGCTCTACAGAGCAGCTACGCTCAGTAAGCTAGCGGAGCGTAACACAGCGATCGTCTCCGTGTTGTTGCATGGACTGCGGGCGGAGGAGATCTGCAATCTCGATGTTGCAGACTTTGATGGCGTAAGGCTGCACATCCGCAAGGCTAAACGCGGTAGCGTCGGGACAGTACCCCTGAAGCCGCAAGCTCAACAGCATTTGCAGATGTACCTGGAGTGGCGACAATCGCAAACTGAAGGCAGTCGAGCCGCAGGCATAGAAATTGAGTCTGATCGTCCCCTGTTTATTTCCTACTCCCCCCGCAATCGCCATCAACGTCTGGGCTATGACGGTCTGTATAAACTCGTTTCCAAAGAGTTGCAGGCGATCGCCCAGGAGTTAGCGCAAGCAGAAGGGAAGGAGGTGTCACATCTGCATCCGCATCGAGGACGGCATACCTTTGCCACAAGTTTAGTGGTTGATGGCATGCGTTACAAAACCATGGACTCTCGCTTAGCCATGAAGTTAACACGTCATCGCTCGGCTCATAGCTTTGATCGTTACGTCAAGAGAGCGGATGAGCTGTTGGCAGAAGCAGCAATTTTTGAGACCGAAGCCCTGAAACAAGCGGAGACAGAAACTTAGCTTCCAGCTACTAGTTCACCACTGATCTCAAGCCCGCTGATCACTCAGTGGCTGGAAGAATTTAGGTCGCGATTGCGCTTTGCAGGTACCTTCGGATTGAATGGCTAAACTTGAGACAGGCTATATTGACCTCTTTGGCCTCGATACCATTGGCCTTCCTTGGCTCCGGCGGAAAGAATATTAAGGATGTGGTGACGAATGGTGGCGTGTATCTCTTGAGGCAAGCTGCCCACAAAAACTGCATCCATGAGATCAGCCACGCTCAGAAGTTCCTCCGGTTGTTGCTGGAATACAGCGGCGATCGCCATCGGTAAGGAATTGTTTTGAAACGCAGCTTGTAAGTAATCCTGCCAGTTCTTCGACGATTTAGCGGTCTTGCTTGTCTTTGAGGATTTCGTGGCTCTGCCACGTTTGGGGGAGGTCGTTGACTTAGACACTGAGCGCGATCGCCGGGGTTGCTCCGCTTCTGATTCTTTCAAGGCAGACAGAACAGGAGCAGATGGAGTTGCTGCAGTGAAAGCATCATCCTTAGCGATTGATGATGAAGTAGCGCTGCCTTCTCCAGAGGGCGGGGATGTTGAAGGTGTTGAGGGGATGCTAAATAAATCAATGACTATCTTTAGGCTTTGCCGCTTTTCCCGAACTCCTTGAAGCTGAGCTGATAGGGTTGCTTCTTGGGTTGCGAGGGCGGTATCGGCTTCTAACAGGTTAGCCAAGATAGCGTTGGGCGTCGTTTGAGCGTTAACCATAGTGAGTATTGGAACAGCGATTTGAATTCAAGAGCATCATACAACTGAACTTTATCCTGGCGTTGCTGGAAAGTAATGATTTGTCCAGGAGGGAGCCTGCTTTTGGGATAGCTATGCCATTACCAAATCAGCAACGCCTTTATCCTTTCTAAGGATTACAACGAGATGACTCATTCTAATTGATAGACTAGGGCGTGTTTTAAAACCCTTTGGCAGAATAGAAATAGTGCAGGAATACTGATTAGCCTCCATGATTCTTCCACCACAAAAGAAGAACCGACGGGGTGAATTAAACGATCGGCAGTGGAAACGCATTTGGCCCCTGCTTCCACCACAAAAGCCTCATACAGGTTGCCCCACTAAAGACCATCGAACCGTCATCAACGGCATCTTGTGGATTCTCAGAACTGGTGCTCCTTGGCGAGACTTACCCAGTCGCTATGGCCACTGGTCAACAGTTTCAGGTCGATTCTACCACTGGCGTCACATCGGCTTGTGGCAGCAACTGCTCGAAGCCCTGCAGATCGAGGCCGATGCCGAGGGCAAAATTAACTGGGACATCCACTTTGTCGATGGGAGTGTTGTCCGTGCGCATCAACATGCAGCAGGAGCAAAAAGGGGGAACTAGCCCCAAGCAGCCTCTTATCCACCACTGA